>JBOHSO010000160.1:0-7833 GCA_050921685.1 Gemmatimonadales bacterium | reverse complement strand
CGGTGGATACAGCTTGATCCGCAGCACCTGCCCGTCGCGCTCGAGATCGGCGCGCGCGAGGCTGAGCGTGAGGCCGGGGGATTCGATGCGCACATCCACCGCACCGGCCATCCGGGACAGCTCGCCGAGCGCAACCGGGGCGGCGCGCATGGTGAGGCGCACGGTACCCGGGTCGCCGATCACCGCCCGCAACATCGTGTTGCCGGCGCCCTGCACGACCGGCGTGGTGAACTCGCCGTCGTAAGCGGCGCCGCCACAGATGCGGAGCCAGCGGGTGTGCAACACCACGCCGTCACCTGCCTGCAGCATGTTCTGAGGATCGAAGCCGCACAACCCGATGAACCGGCCGGGCAGGGACGAGCCATCGAGCTCCACGCGCACCCCGGGTTGGCCGAGGATGCTGTCCGTTTGCCGCATCCGCCTCGTACGCAGCGCGGCGACGGCGCGGGCGGCGTCCAGGCGCAACGTCGCGAGGCCGAACGCGGCGGCCGCCTCGCGCATCGCGGCCCTCGGCGTCACGGAATCCGGTCACGCGCGCCATCAGCTCCAGCAGCGTGAGGTTCTCGTTCACGAGGCGCGCCTTCCAGCCGGCTCCCGCCAGCCGGTCGAGCAGCAGCGCGAGCGCACTGCCGGTGCTGTAGAAGCGCAAGCGGATCGACAAGCCGGGTGTCGAGGTGAGACCGTCGAGCCGCTGCACGGTGCCGTGGGCCAGGATACCCGCTCCGGCGAAGCCATACCCTCGCAGCAGGGCATATTCGGCGAGCCCCTCATTGAGGTCCGCCATCGCCTCGAACTCCGCGAATTGCGGATCGAGCACCCGGGACCGCCGCTCGCGCGCCGCGACGTATTGCGTCGCCAACCGCCGGGCCGCGGCCACGCTCCGTGCGGTGAGCGCGGCGTACAGGATCCGGCCTTCGAGGGCCATCCCCGCCTCGTTCTCCACGTCGAATGCGGGGTAGCGCGACACGAGCCACGACGCTTCCGCCCCGCCGAACCGCCGCCCCTCACGCTCCACACTGCGCTCGAACACGTGGAAGGTCTCGTGCATCGCAAGGCCGAGCAGCCCGGCCCGGTCGAGCGAATCGATGACGACTTGCGCCACGCGCCGGCCGGCGAGCTCCGTCCCCGTGCTGGCGGCGCTGCGGTCTGCCGTTCCTAGGAACCCCGCATGGGAAACTTCGGGGAGCGGGTCGAAGCCGGACGGCAGGGCGCCCGGAAAATTCATCACGAACGTGCCCCGGCCGGTAAGGACGAACACCAGCGGGATGGTGTCGGGCCGGAAGCCCGGCCACACCGCCTCGCCCCAGCTGGACCCGGAGTCGCGCAGCACCGTGGCGACGGTCGCGAGCGCGTGGACCGTGTCGCGCGACGGCGCCTGCGCGCCGGCGCCGGAAGCGACCGCGATCGAGATCGCCAGGGTGACGGCGGAACTCATCGACGGGCGCGGGATCAGGGGGCTTCCCCGTCGAGCGTGGCGAACGCCCGCACCGGGAACGAGCCGCACCCTTTCACCTTCACCGGGACGGCCGAGAACCGGAAGGACTCGTCCGGCACCTGGTCCAGGCCACGCAGGTGCTCGACGATCGGGATCTCGGCGCCGAGCAGCAGGGTGTGCACCGGCCGGGTGAGGTCGTCGGTGTCGTCGATGTTGAGCGAATCGATGCCGACGAGCACGGCACCGGCGTCCACCAGAAACGCCGCAGCCGCTCCGGTGAGAAATGGGTGCCCCTCGAAGTAGCGGTCGGTGCGCCAGTGCGCGTCCCAGCCGGTGTGCACGAGCACCGCCTTGCCGCGTACGTCCAGCGCCGCGAAGGCGCCCGGTCCCACCGCCCGTCCCCGGGACGCCGGGGCGCGGACCACCACCGCGTCGAGGTCGGCGAGCTGGCCGAGCGCGAGCGCCGCGAGGTCCTTGCCGTCGGCGAAGCGGTGAAACGGGCTGTCCAGATAGGTGCCGGTGTTGGCCACCATCTCGATCTTGCCGATGTGGAACTCCGTGCCCGGCGCGTAGCGGCTACGGGACTGCTCGCGGCTCAGGAAGTCGCAGATCACCGGCGCCGGCAGTCCCCGGTAGGTGATCATCCCGTCCTCGACTGCATGGCTCAGGTCCACCATCGCTCGAGTCATAGCTTCATCCGCTGCACCAGCGCCTGGAGCCTGGGCAGCCCGCGCACCGGATCCAGGATCGGGTTCACCTTGAGATAGGCCATCCAGCCGCGCCGCTCCTCGTACGCCCGCTCGGCCCAGTCGAGCGCCAGGTCCCACTGCTCGAGCCCGAGGTGGACCAGTGTGTACGCCACCGGGGAGACGTAGTCTCTGGTGCCGCTCGCTTCCAGCTCGCTCAGAAGCGCGAGGGCCTGATCGCGCTTGCCGGCCCGCGCCAGTACGTAGCCCAACGTGGCCTTCGTGTACGTCCCCGTTCCCGGGAGGGCCATCCCCTCCCGGATCACCCGTTCCGCCTCTTCCCACTGCTCCAGCTGGGCCAGCACCAGCCCCAGCACGCGGTAGGTCTCCTCCGCGGTGGGGTTCAACGCGATCGCCCGCGACAGGTGGTAGCGCGCCTGGTCGTGCCGCCGCGCGTAGTAATACGCCCACCCCACGCTCCGCCGGATCGAGACCGATGCCGGATCCAGCTCCTGCGCCGTGTGGACTTCGACCAGCGCTTCGTCCAGCTTCCCTTGGGAGGCGAGCAGGAACGCGTACCACTGATGGGCGGTGGGATAGCGCGGGTCCAGCTCGATCGCGCGGCGGAACTCCCGCGTCGCCCCATCCCAATCCCAGCCGTAGATGAACAGCGACCAGGCCAGGGACGCGTGGGCTTCCGCCACCGTGTCGTCCAGCTCCAGCGCCTTGAGGGCATACGCCTTGGCACGCGCGAACCCTTCGGCCACCGGGACGCTGCGGTAGTCCAGCTGGAGCGCGTACGAGTCCGCGAGTCCGGTGTAGGCCGGGGCGTAGCTGGGATCCTCCGCGATCGCCTGCTCGAAATAGCGAATGGCTTCGGTGACTCCTTCCGTCGTGCGCTTGTTCCAGGCATAGCGGCCCTTGAGATAGAGCCCGTACGCCGTGAGGTTCTCGGTGTAGCGCAGGGCGGGCGGCTCCGTCAGATCCGCGAACGAGGTCATCCGCAGCGTGTCCACAATGGTGCGGGCCAGCTCCTCCTGGATCGCGAACACGTCCGCGAACGTCCGGTCGTATCGTTGCGACCAGAGCAGCCGCCCATCCTCCGCGGAGGTGAGCTGCACGGTAATGCGCAGCTGGTCGCCCGCGCGGCGGACCGTGCCCTCCAGCACCCACGCCGCGCCCAACAATGCGCCGATCGCCCGCACGTCCTGCGGTTTCCCCTTGAGCGCGAATACCGACGTGCGCGAGGCCACCCGCAGGCCATCCACCCGGGCGAGCGCGTCGATCAGCTCGTCGGTGATCCCGTCGCTCAGGTACTCGTTCTCGGGATCGGGGCTCGCGTTGACCAGGGGAAGCACCGCGATCGTCCGCGTTCCCGTCGAGACCGTGACGCCTCCCGTGTCGGATCCTCGCCCCTGCAGCGCCGCGACGAACTCGCCCGGCGACGGGAACCGGTCGTTCGGGTTCTTCGCCAGCGCCCGAGTCACCGCCCGCTCGATCGAGGTCGGTGTCTCCGGCCGCAAGACGCGCAGCGATCGGGGCTCCTGCGTGACCTGCCGGGCCATGGTGATGCGCGGGCTGTCGCCGCGAATGGGGGGCTCTCCGGTCAACGTCTCGTATACGACGCAGGCGAGGCTGTACACGTCGGTCTGGGTTCCCAGGTCCTGCTCACCCGCCGCCTGTTCCGGGCTCATGTACTCCGGCGTCCCGAGGGCGAGCCCGATCTCGGTGACCAGGTCCGCCGACGCCGCGCGGCAGGCGCGCGCGATTCCGAAGTCGGCCAGCACCGCGTGGCCGTCGGCGAACAGGATGTTCTCGGGCTTCACGTCGCGGTGCACCACCCCCTGGCGGTGGGCGTAGTCCAGCGCCGCCCCGACGTCGCGCGCGATGCGGAGCGCGTCGGCCAGCGGGATCCGTCCTTCGCGCGTGAGCCGCTCGCGCAGCGAGCCGCCCGGCACGTGCGGGGTGACGTAGTAGAGCAAGCCGGTGGCCTCGCCCGAGTCGATGAGCGGCAGGATGTGGGGATGAGCGAGGCGCGCGGCGATCTGGATCTCGCGCAGAAACCGCTCGGGGCCGAGCGACGCCGCGAGCTCGGCGTTGAGCACCTTGATGGCGACCTTGCGCCCGTGCTTCTTGTCCTCGGCGAGATAGACGGTCGCCATCCCGCCGCGGCCGAGCTCCCGCTCGATGGCGTAGCGGCTGGCGAGGTCGGCGGAAATGCGCTCGCGCTGTTCCATGTCTCAACACCATCCTAACACCGGGAACACTCCAGGGGTGCCGCACTCCGGCCGGGAGCGAGGAGGTGCTGCCAAAGATGAAATGGACTGCCGACGCGACGTTGCGTGGCGGGTGAAGCGGAGCGCTCGTAGAATACCGCACTCAGCCGAGAAACCAGGGGAGGCGCATATGCAACGACAGGTGGTAGTGGCGGCGGCGTCGCTGGCCCTCGCGGCCGTGGCGTGCGCGCGGGTCGACCCGCGCAACGTCGAGACGCGGGAAATCGAATACCGCCAAGGCGAGACGGTGTTGCAGGGGTTGCTGGCCTGGAGCCCGGCCGCCGAGGGTCGCCGCCCCGGCGTGCTCGTGGTCCACGAATGGTGGGGCCACAATGAGCACGCCCGCACCCAGGCGAGACGGCTCGCCGAGGCGGGCTATGTGGGCTTCGCCGTGGACATGTATGGCAAAGGCAAGCTGGCCACGCATCCCCAGGAGGCCGAGGCCTTTCTGACCGAAGCCACCAAAGACCCGGCCGTCGTCGCGGCGCGGTTCGCGGCGGCGCTGGAGCAGCTCAAGCAGGACCCGCACGTCGATCCAGAGCGCATTGCCGCCATCGGCTACTGCTTCGGGGGCGCGGTGGTGCTCGCCGCGGCGCGCAGCGGCGCCGACGTCGACGCGGTCGTGAGCTTCCACGGCGCGCTCGGCATGTCCGGACCAGTGGACTCAGGGAAAGTCACGGCTCGGGTGCTGGTGCTCACCGGCGGCGCCGATCCGTTCGTCCCGCCCGAGCAGGTGGCGGCGTTCACGAACGAGATGCACGCCGCCGGCGCGCGGTTCGAGGTCATCACCTACCCGGGCGTCAAGCACAGCTTTACCAACCCGGACGCGGACCGGGCCGGGATGGCGCAGCTCGCGTACGACGCGGCCGCCGATTCCGCGTCCTGGGCAGCGATGCGGCGGGTGTTCGAGGAAGTGTTCGGCGGCCGCCGGCCGGGGTATTGACAGACGATAAGTACACAATTATATAAGTGTATACCTATGACAGCGTGAACGCGATCCATGCCCCGGCTTTTCCGCAGCCCGTTGCTCGTGCTGGCGCCCGCCGTGCTGCTCGCCGCCGGGCCGATTCCCGTCACCCCCGCCCGGCTGGTCCAGGCGAGCGATTCGGTGGGCCGGGCCATCCGCTATCGCGTGGACGTCGCCGCCGCTCCCGACTCCGTATGGCAGGCCTGGACGTCGCCGGACCACGTGCGCGAGTGGTTCGCCCCGGCGGCGCGGATCGAGCTGCGCCCGCTGGGCCGGTTCGAGATCCTGTTTGCCCCCGACGCCCCTCCCGGGCAACGCGGCGCCGAGAATAACCTGGTGCTCGCGGTGCAGCCGCCGCGGCTACTCTCCTTCACCTGGGACGCCCCGCCGCATCTGCCGGAAGCCCGGGAGCAGCGCACCAGCGTGACGATCCGGCTCCAGCCGCTCGGCTCCGGACAGACCCGCGTGTGGTTCGAGCAAACGGGGTGGGGGGACGGCGGGCAGTGGGATCAGGCGTTCCAGTACTTCATGGAGGCGTGGAAGTCGGTGCTGGCGCTGCTGCAGTACCGCTTCGCTCGCGGTCCCGTGGACTGGTCCCGAGCATTCGACGAGACGCGACTGGCTCCCTATCGCGCCGCCGTCACGCCCTGGTAGGCGATGGCGCACGCGAAAGTGCTCGCGGCGTTGGCCGACCCCACTCGGCGCGGCATGTTCGAGCGGCTGCGACGCCGGCCCCACACCGTGGGCGAGCTGGCGCGTCTGGCGCGAGTGAGCCAGCCCGCGGTATCGCAGCACCTCCGCGTCCTGCGCGCTGCCCGGCTGGTCACGCACGACCGGGCCGGGACCCGCCGCTACTACCGCGCCAGCCGCGACGGGCTGGCCGAGCTCAGACGATATGTGGAGTGGTTGTGGGACGACGTGCTGGCGGCGTATGCCGCCGCCGATCCCACGCCGCCCGAGAAAGGATCGCGATGACCACCGCCGCCCTGCCGCCGATCGAGCGATCGGTGTCCGTGTCCTGGGACCAGGAAGCCGCCTTCCGGCGGTTCACCGCGGAGTTGCCGGAGTGGTGGCCGCGGCGCACTCACTCGATCGGCGGCGAGCGCGTGAGGCGCGTGGTGTTCGAGGGGCGGGTCGGCGGACGGCTGTTCGAGGAGCACATCGACGGGCGGCGGTTCCAATGGGGCCAGGTGCTCGAGTGGGACCCACCCCGACGGGTCAGGTTCACCTTCCACCCGTCGCGCGAGCCGGCCACGGCGCAGGAGGTCGAGGTGCGGTTCGAGCCCGAAGGCGGTGGGACGCGGCTCGTCCTGACCGCGACCAAGTGGGAGAATTGGGGGCGGGGGGCGCGGGCGGCCCGCCGGGGCTACCGCCTGGGCTGGGGCTACGTCCTCAACGTGTGGGCCGGTCGGCGGACGGCCGGGATGCGGTTGCTCGACGGCATCTCGGCGGTGGTCGGGGTGGTGGAGCGGTTTCGCGGCGGGACCGCTGGCTCGATCGCGCGCGCCCGCGGCGAGATCCCCGGAGCCTAGCCAACTACTACGCCGCAGCCTCGTCGCCGCGGTTCAGGACGGCCGCCGCGGTGAGATGGGACGTGACGTTCAAGCCGGTCTTGAACATGTCGGGAACGGCGTCCACCGCGATGAGAATCCCCACCCCTTCGGCCGGGAGGCCGAGCTCCACGAGCACCGGAGCGATGAGAAACAGGCTGGAGCTGGGAATCCCCGGCACGCTGAAGCTGATCAACGTGGACGTGACGACCAGACCGGCCAGCTCGGCGCCGCCCAGCGGGACGCCGTAGAGCCGGCTGAGGAACAGCGCCCCCACGACCCAGGCGATCGGCACGTTGAGGCGGAATACGGACGCAGCGAGGGGCAGTACGAATCCGGTGACCACCGGGCTGGCGCCGAGCCGCTCCCGCGCGCCCGTGATCATCACGGGCAGCGCGGCGAGAGACGAGCGCGTGCTGAACGCCACCGCCTGGGCGGGCGCCGCGGCCGCGGCAAACCGGCGCAGCGGCACGCCGCCGAGCAGGCGGGTCACCGGGTACAGCAGGAGCAGGAAGACCAGCAGCACGCCCGAGACGGTGGCCACGTAGTGGAGCAGCGCGCCCGCCGCGGATGTGCCCATGCGGGCGCCGAGCCCGGCGGCCAGCGCGAAGATCCCGACCGGGGCGAGCGCCAGCACCCAGCCGACGACCACGAGCATGGCGTCGGCGACCGTCTGAAAGAACTGCACCACTGGGTCGCGGCGGGCAACATCGAGGCGGGTGAGGGCGAAGGCGAACACCAGGGTGAACACGACGAGCGGGAGCAACGCGCCGTCGGCCGCGGCCTTGATCGGGTTGACGGGCACGACCTCGACGATGCGTTGCACGAGAGACGGCATCCGGCGCGCGTCGTCGGCGGCGGCCGACGCGGCCGCGCTCGCGCGCAGGTCGGCGGCGACCTCGGGCGGGATCCGCAGCCG
>JBOHSO010000159.1:0-3586 GCA_050921685.1 Gemmatimonadales bacterium | reverse complement strand
GCAGCCGGTTCTCGGCCTGTTGCCACACCCTCGACTGCTTTCCTTCGATCACGCCTTCGGACACTTCCTCCCCGCGGTGCGCGGGCAGGCAGTGGAGGAAAATGGCGCGCTCGTCGGCCAGCTTCATCAGCTCGGCGTCCACCGTGTACCCCTTGAACGCATTGCGCCGGGCCTCGGCTTCTGTCTCCTGGCCCATCGACGCCCAGACGTCGGTATTCACGACGTGGGCACCCTCAACCGCTTCCTCCGGCACCTCGGTGACGAGCACGCGGGTCTGGCGGCACGCGCGCTCGAATTTCTCGCGGTTCGGCTCGTACCCTTCGGGACAGGCGAGGCGCAGCTCGAAGCCCAGCACCTCGGCGGCTTCGAGCCAGCTGTTCGCCATGTTGTTGCCGTCGCCGATCCACGCGACCCGCTTGCCTTCCCACGTGCCCCAGGCCTCGCGCACGGTGAACAAATCGGCCAAGACCTGACACGGGTGGGAGAGGTCGGTGAGCCCGTTGATCACGGGAATCGTCGCGACGCGGGCCAGCTCCTCGATCTCGGCGTGGTCGAAGGTGCGGATCATGATGCCGTCGACGTAGCGCGACAGCACGCGCGCCGTGTCGGGAATCGGCTCTCCGCGACCGATCTGGATGTCGCGCGCCGGCAGAAACAGCGCATGGCCCCCGAGCTGGAACGCGCCCGCCTCGAAGGAGACACGCGTGCGGGTGCTGGACTTGGCGAAGATCATCGCCAGCGTCTTCCCGGCCAGCGGCGTCTCGCGGTACTGGCGCTTCTTCATCCGCTCGGCGAGGTCGAACAACCGGACGATTTCGTCCCGCGTGAAGTCACCGACGGTGAGAAAGTCCCGCTTCTGCATGGGTTCCCGGGGTACGGTCAAAATGACAGTGCGCGCCTGCACACTCTACCTACACCGGGCAAGCTACGTCAAGGAGAGCCGTCTCAGAGGATGTAGCGCCTGAGGTCTTCGTCATCGACGATTTTCTCGAGCCGCGTGCGCACCGCCGGTGCGTCGAACACGATCTGTTTCACGGGATAGTCCGGCAGCTCGAACAGCACCTCCTCGAGCAGGGTGCTCATCACGGTGTGCAGCCGGCGGGCACCGATGTTCTCCATCCGCTCGTTCACTTTGGCCGCGATGCGCGCGATCTCCTTCACGCCGTCCGGCGTGAACGAGAGCGTGGCCCCCTCCACCTGGCACAGCGCCGCGTACTGCTTGGTGAGCGCGTTCTCCGGCTCCGTCATGATGCGGACGAAGTCCGCCTCGGTAAGCGGCGACAGCTCGACGCGGATCGGAAATCTCCCCTGCAGCTCGGGGATCAAGTCCGACGGCTTGGAGACGTGGAACGCCCCCGCGGCGACGAACAGGACGTGGTCGGTGCGCACGTAGCCGTAGCGGGTCTGCACCGTCGACCCCTCGACGATCGGCAGCAGATCCCGTTGCACGCCCTCGCGCGACACGTCCGGTCCGGTGGTATTGCGCTCCCCGGCGATCTTGTCGATCTCGTCGATGAAAATGATGCCGTGGTTCTCGACGCGGTCCAGCGCCTCGTTCACCACGTCGTCCATGTCCACCAGCTTCTTCAATTCCTCGTCCACCAGGATGCGTCGCGCCTCGTGGAGATGCACGGAGCGCCGCTTCTTCTTTTTGGGCAACACTTCTTGGAGCATCTCCGTGAAATTGATGTCCTGCCCCTCCATGCCGGGCGGCGGCTGCATCCACTCGAGCATCGGATACGACTGCTGCTGCACCTCGATCTCGACGTCGCGCTCCTCGAGCTTCCCGTCCTTGAGCTGCTGGCGCAGCTTCTCGCGGGTGCGGCGGCGGCGTTCCACCGCTTCGGCGTCCGCTTCCGGGGCCTTGGGCGTCACGTCACCCTTCGACGACACCACGAACAAGGGTCGCGCGCTTCCCTGCTCGGCGGACGGGGCTGGTGGCGGCGGGACCGGCGGCGTGGGCGGGAGCAGAATGTCGAGCAGCCGCTCCTCCGCCCGCTGCTCGGCCTGGGGGTAGACTTCATCCTCGCGCTCGGACCGCACCATGTTGATGGCGACGTCCACCAGCTCCCGCACCATCGACTCGACGTCGCGGCCGACGTACCCGACTTCGGTGAACTTCGACGCCTCCACCTTGAGGAACGGCGCCCCGGACAGCCGCGCGATGCGCCGCGCGATCTCGGTCTTCCCGACCCCCGTGGGTCCGATCATGATGATGTTGTTGGGCAGGATCTCGTCCCGGATATCATCGGCGGCTTGCGCGCGCCGCCAACGGTTCCGGATCGCGATCGCGACCGCCTTCTTCGCCTCGTCCTGCCCCACGATATAGCGGTCGAGCTCGGCCACGATCTTCTTGGGCGGCAATTCCTCGAGCCACGGCAGGGCTTCCGCCTCGGCCGGCACCGGCAACCCGTCCCCCCCGGGTGGCGGGGGGGGAGGAGGGGAGGCAGGGGGGGTCGGAGTCGGATCGGCCATCGACTAAAGCTCGAGGATCGTGATGTGGGCGTTGGTATACACGCAGATCTCGGCCGCGATCTCGAGCGACCGCTGCACGACTTCCTTGGGATCCAGCGTCGACGACGCGAGTAACGCCCGCGCGGCCGCGAGGGCGTAGCTCCCCCCTGAGCCGATGGCGAGGATCCCGTCGTCCGGCTCGATCAGCTCGCCCGAGCCGGAGAGGACGTACCCGTGCTCCTTGTCCGCCACCACGAGCAGCGCCTCCAGCCGGCGCAGCACGCGATCGGAGCGCCAGTCTTTGGCGAGCTCCACCGCCGCGCGGGCCAGGTTCCCCGGGTAGCGCTCCAGCTTCTCCTCGAATTTCTCGTACAACGTGAACGCGTCCGCCGCGGCGCCGGCGAACCCCGCCAGGATCTTGCCGCCCTTCAGCGCGCGCACTTTCGTGGCGTTCGCCTTCATGATGGTATCGCCCACCGTCACCTGCCCGTCGCCGCCCATGGCGACGCGGCCGTCCTTGCGGACGCAGAGAATCGTGGTGGCGTGCATCGGCGATGCGGGCACCGCAGCGGTCCTTTCCGGCCTCAGGCCCGCGGGTGGGCCTGGTGGTACACCTTCTTGAGACGCTCCACCGAGGTATGAGTATACACCTGTGTGGTGCTGAGCGAGGCGTGGCCGAGCAGCTCCTGCACGGCCCGCAGATCGGCCCCGGCGTCGAGCAGATGACTCGCGAACGAATGGCGCAGCGAATGCACGTGCAGCTCACGGCCGCGCGGCAGGGTATCGAGCAGGCCCCGGATGGCGAGTTGTACACCCCGAGGGGTGAGGCGCCCACCCCTGGCGTTCAGGAATACGGGCCGCCGGTCGCCGCTCGCGGCCACGCGCGGATCACGGTGGCGAAAGTAGGCCCGCAGCGCGCGTGCGCTGTGGCCGCCCAGCGGCACGATGCGCTCCTTCTTTCCTTTTCCCCTGACCTTCACCTGGTCGGAGACGAGATCCAGATCCGCCTCGTTCAACCCCGAGAGCTCCGAGAGCCGCATCCCGGTGGCATAGAACACCTCGAGCATCGCCAGATCGCGCGCTTCGCGGAACCCGCCCGCGCCCGCCCGCTGCTCGGCGGCGGCGAACACCA
>JBOHSO010000158.1:0-3439 GCA_050921685.1 Gemmatimonadales bacterium | reverse complement strand
GAGTACGGGACCGGCGCGATCATGGCCGTGCCGGCGCACGACCGGCGCGACCACGAGTTCGCGACGCAGTTCGGCCTCCCCATCCGGGAGGTCGTGCGCGTGCCGGGCGAGGCGGTGCCGAGTGTGTCGGAAGCCGGCACGCTCGTGAACTCGGGCCAGTTCGACGGCCTTCCGTGTGCCGAGGCCCAGCGCCGCATCGTGGAGTGGCTGGTGGCGAAGGACGCGGCCAGAGCGACGGTGCGGTACCGGCTGCACGATTGGTGCATCTCGCGCCAGCGCTACTGGGGCCCACCGATCCCGATCATCTATTGCGAGGCGTGCGGGCCGGTCGGCGTCCCCGAACGCGACCTGCCGGTCGAGCTGCCCCTGATCGAGGACTTCCGGCCCGACGACAGCGGTGTCTCCCCGCTGGCGCGGCACCACGAGTGGTACAACGTCCCTTGCCCGCAGTGCGGCGCTCCCGGACGGCGCGAGACGGACGTGTCGGACACGTTCCTCGACTCGTCCTGGTACTACCTGCGGTATCCCTCGACCGAATTTCACGACCGTCCGTTCGACTCGCAGCGCACCAAGACCTGGCTCCCGGTGACGACCTACATCGGCGGGAACGAGCACGCCGTGTTGCACCTGCTCTACTCGCGCTTCATCACCATGGTGCTGAAGGACCAGGGTCATGTCGCGTTCGAAGAGCCGTTTCCGAAGCTCCGGGCCCACGGCCTCATCGTGAAGGACGGCGCGAAAATGTCCAAATCGCGCGGCAACGTGGTCGTCCCCGACGCGTACATCCAGCAGTGGGGCGCCGACACGTTCCGGATGTACCTCATGTTCCTGGGCGCTTTCCAAGAAGGCGGCGATTTCCGTGAAGAGGGCATCACCGGGGTCCGTCGTTTCCTCGACAAAGTCTGGACCCTGGCGCACGAGGCGGCCGCCGCCCCGGCCGGCTCCCTCTCACCCGAGGTCGCCCGCAAGCTGCACCAGACCATCCAGAAGGTCTCGGCCGACACCGACACGTTGAACTACAACACGGCGATCGCCGCCATGATGGAGTACGTCAACGAGGTGCGCGCGTCGGAGAGTCGCGTGCGGGACGCCGTCCTTCCGCTCGTCGTAATGCTCGCGCCGTACGCGCCCCACCTCGCCGAGGAGCTCTGGGCCGTGCTCGGCCGGGAGGGAACGGTGTTCGAGGCGCGCTGGCCGGTGGCTGACGAACGCCTCGCCACGGCGGGGGAGGTCGAGATCGCGGTGCAGGTCAACGGTAAGCTGCGCGCCCGGCTCCGGCTGCCGCGCGGCGCGTCCCAGGACGACGTGATGGCGAACGCGCTGGCGGATGCGGGCGTCAAACGATTCGTGGACGGCCGGACGGTTCGGAAGGTGGTCTACGTCCCGAATCGGCTGGTGAACCTGGTGGTGTGAATGGGCAGTTGTTACAGCAGTTTCGCGACCAGATCCCCGGCCACGTATCCCACCGCCGCCACCCCCAGCCCCACCACGAACATGTCGAGCCCACTGCGGAAGATGCCGCGTCCGGTGAAAAAACTGCGGGCGGCGCCCACGCCGAAGTGCGACAGCATGGCCACGATGAACGCCGTCCAGGCCGCGGCCTGCCCCGAGAGCATCAGGAACGGCGCCACCGGGATCAGCGCCCCGACGGCCGTCGCGGTACCGGTGACCCATCCTTCCTTGAACGGCGTCGCGTGCGCCGTGCCGATCTTCAGCTCCTCGCGCACCTTCTCTTCCAGCGCGCGGGCCGGGTCGCGCATCACCTGGGCGGCCATCTGCCGCGCCCGGTCGGGCTCGATGCCCTTCGCCTCGTAGACCAGCGCGAGCTCCTCCGCCTCGACCTCGGGCATCAGGCGGATCTCCTCGCGCTCCATCGCGATCTCGTGGGCGTACACTTCCTGCTCGCTCTTCGCGGCGAGGTACCCCGACGCGCCCATCGACAGCGCGTCCGCGATGATGCCCGCGACGCCCGAGATCAGGATCACATGGGGCGCGACGTTTGCCCCGATCACCCCGGCTACGAGCCCGAAGTTCGCGGTCAGCCCGTCGTTGAAGCCGTACACCACGTTGCGCAGGAACCCGCCGGACCCGGTCTGGTGCCACGGCTCCGCGCTCGCGCCCGTCAACCCGGCCAGCGTGCCGGCGTGCTCAGCCGACTCCTTGGCCAGCGTCAGCGAAACGGCGCGGGCTGCCTCCCCCCGCGACTCGCGGTGCAGGTCGATGTAACCCTTCACTTCGCGCCCCTCCTCGCGTAGCAGCAGCGGCAGGAGGTAGCGCGGGCCGAGCCGCCGCCCCAGCCACGCCATGACGCGGGCATTGAGCGAGGGTGGCGGGCCCCCCGCCGGCAGGGCGTGGCCGCTCTCCGCCAACAGCTTGGCCCAGAGTTCGGTATGGCGCCGCTCCACGTCGGCCAGGCGGGCGTAGGTCGCTCGTTTCTTCGGGTCGGGCTCTTCACCGGCCAGGACGCCGTACAGGAAGGCGGCGTCGGACTCGTCCTGGTAGTGATGCAGCCAGGTCTTGATTTCGGACTGCGGCATGGGGGGAAGATATCCGTCGGCCCTCTAACATCCAATATGGCAACTATTTGAGCGAGTTGTGCGTAGTGCGTTGTATGATTCGTTGACAGGACGAGCCCACGGCTCCGATAGACCCTATCGTAGCCGGTTCCATGCCTCATCACCGTCGAATACAACGCACAACGCACTACGCACCGGTTTCGGCTGCGACCCTCAACTTGAGTACCGCATCTAAGCTTACGAACCGATGACGCTTTCCCTGACCATCCCCGACATCCTGGTAGCGCGCGCCAAGGCCGGAGATCTGGAAGCGCTCGAGGCGCTGTATCGCGCCTACGAGACGCCGGTCTACAACCTGGCGCGCCGCATGTGCCGGACGCCCGAGGATGCCGAGGACGTGCTGCAAGAGACCTTTCTCGAAGTGGTACGGAGCATCCGTGATTACCGGGGAGAGGGTCACCTGTGGGGTTGGGTGCGCCGCATTGCGGCCTCCAAGGCGCTGATGCGGTTGCGGCGCGACAAACTGCGGGCGACCGACGAGTTGCAGGATGAGGCCACCGGCGCCCCGCCCGCGAGCGTCGGGGCGCGCATCGATCTCGAGCGCGCGTTCGAGCAGCTCAGCGCAACGTCCCGGGCGGTCGTCTGGCTGCACGACGTCGAGGGCTTCACCCATGAGGAGATAGCGGAACAGATGGGCAAGACGGTGAGTTTCTCGAAATCCCAGCTGGCGCGCGCGCACGCGCGGTTACGCCGGCTGCTGGTGGCGGAGCCGGAGGTCGGATGATGCACTGCACGATGGATGATCTACTGGCGCTGCGCGACGCGGAAGGCTCGGTGTGGGCGCGCAGGCACATTGACGAGTGCTCGGGGTGTCGGGCCGAGCTCGACCAGCTGTACCAGCGCGTGGCGCAGCTGAAGGCGTT
>JBOHSO010000157.1:0-2790 GCA_050921685.1 Gemmatimonadales bacterium | reverse complement strand
CGGTGAGGATGGTGGCGCCGGTGCGGTTCATGATGCCGTTCCCGATGATGACGATGCCACCCCAGTCACCCGGCTTGCGGTTGCCGGCACTCCGCTGCGACGTGAACACGATCGGCTGTCCTGCGGTCCCGCTGGCGTCGATTTTCGAGCCACGGAGGATCCACAGGGAGCTTCCGGCAACGTTGGTGTCGCCGACGATCTTGGTGCCCGGCTGGATCGTCAGTGTGGCGCCGTTCTTGACCTTGATGTATCCGCTCAGGACGTACGCGGTGTCGGAGAATAGCGTGCGGTTCGCGGTGATGTCCGCGCTGATCACGCCCTGCTGCAATCCGGTGGTGAAGGTGACCAGCGCGCTGAAGGCGCTGGTGTCGGCGCCGCCGACGGCGGCGACGCGGTAGCTGTAGGCGACCCCGGCCGACACAGTGTTGTCGTCGAAGGTCGTTGCCGCGAGGAGCCCGCCGCCCATCTGGGCGAACACCCCTGGGCTGGCAGCCGACGCGCGTTGGAGCAGGTAGCTCGACGCACCGGTCACGCCGCTCCAGGACACCCGGATCGCGTTGAGGGAGAGTTGTGAGGTCGACACCCCCGTGGGCGAGGGCAGGGGTTGCGGGCCGGTCCCGCCGCTGTTGTCGTTGCACGCGGCGAGCGCGCCGACGAGCAGCGCGAAGGCCAGGACCGCGGGCTTTGTGGGATGCGCAATCATGAAGCGAACCTCTTGGTGAAAGGGACTGGAGAACGGTGATCCCGCATGCGGGTCACGGGGTGAGGGTCACACCCAGGGTGAGCACCCGGCCGGCACGGTAGCGCAGGCGGGTCACGGAGCCCTGCACGACGCGAAACGGGGTGTCGAGCAGGTTCTTGGCATCGAGCTTCACGGCGAGGCGGCTGGCGAGCTGCGCCTGCACCGTCGCATCGACGACGTGCCGCGGCAGCTCGTACGCGTCAGGCAGGGGAAGCTGACCGACCTCGACGATGCGTCGCCCGACGACGTTGTAGAGCGCGGTCGCCGACAGCCGGCCGCTCGGCACGGCGTAGGTCAGACCGGCGTTCACGATGTACCCGGCCTGGCCCATCATCGGCCGATTGCCGCTGGTGTTGCTCGCAATGCTGTCGTTGCCGGGCCGGATTCGGCTCCGCATCAGCGTCGTGTTGGCGAACACGGTGAACGGGAGCAGCCGTGGAGAGACGAGCGACAGGTTGCGGCGCACCTCCAGCTCGACGCCGAGATTGCTCGCGCCGGCGGCGTTGACGAAGCTCAAGGCCGAAGCCCCCGTTTGCGCCACGATGACTTTCTCGATCGGGTGCGCGAACCGCTTGGCGAACATGCCGACGCTCACGACCTCCGCGGGGCCCGGGTACCATTCCCAGCGCGCGTCGAAGTTGCGGATCAGGGCGCGGTGCAGCGCGGGATTCCCGAAAACGGTGAGCCCACCCAGGATGTCGGCGTAGGGAACGGGCGACAGCTCCCGATACTCCGGACGGGACAGCGTCTGGCTGGCCGAGAGCCGCAGATTCTGCGAGGCGGTGAGGCGCAACGTGAGCGCGACCGCGGGCAGCACGTCCAGCGTGTGCAGCCGAGGCCTCGAACTATCACCCTGGGCGGTGACGGTCTGGACGTGGAGCCGGGAGTCCTCGACCCGGGCGCCGCCGACGAGGCGCAGCCCTGGCCCGAGCGCCAGCTCGAGCTGCGCGTAGCCGGCGACGAGCCGGTCCCGGGCCGTGTAGCGCCCGCCGTTCGCGTCGATGAACATCAGCAGCCGCCCCGCCGCCGCGTACGCGCCGTTGAAAATCGTCTCCGCGGGTTGGCTGCGCTCGGCGTCCGAGAGGTCGTAATTGACGATGTCGAACGAGCGCGAGTCCGACGTCCGATGGACCGTGCGGTAGTCCGCGCCCACTTTGATGGCGTGCGAGGTGGCCGGCGCTCCGAACGTCAGACGGTAATTCGCGGCGACTTCGCTCGCGGATTCGTGGAGGTCGCTGAAGGTCCGCACGGCGGAGCGGGGCCCCCCCCACCAGGAGAGCGGTTGCGACACGGCCTGGGCCGTGTCTACCTGTGCGAGGAAGATGACATCCGAGCGATCCGGCTCGTAGCGCCGGACACCGGACGACGTCACCGACCAGTCGACGTGGTGCCGGTGGCCGAGCTGGTGCTGCGCGGCGAGCTGGTTGGACCGGACCGTTCGCTGCGTGAAGGCGAGCCGCGTGATGTCGAAATTGGAAGCGAACTCCTCGTTGGCGCCGGCCAGGTGGACGACCTGGTTGTCGCCGCTGACACTGACGGTGTTTTGCGTGGTCAGCGTCGTGCGCGCGCCGAGCCGGGCGCTGAGGTTGAGCAGCCCGCCCCACAGGACGTTGGCGGTCCCGGTTTCGCCGAAGTAGGCGTTCTGGGCGCGCGTGACACCCGGTCCGGCCCCGGCGACGGCCAGCGCCCGGCGTTCGTCGCGCCGGACCTCCTGTCCGGTCGAGTAGGTGATGGCGGCCAGGTACCCGAGCGGCACGGCGCCGGCGACCGCCTGTCCGCCGAGGTTCACGCTCCCGGACCCGATCTCGCTCCCGCTGCGCACGCGCGGCGACCAGGCGTTGCGGAACGAGCCGATGATCGTGTTGACCTGCGCCGGCGACAGCGCCGCCAGGTCGGCGGGCCGGCTGATCCCCTGTACCGGCGCGGGCAGGCGCCGGGCGCTCCCGGCGAAGCCCAGCCACTCGCCGCCCGCAGTCGGCGCCTGGTTCAGGTCGCGGCCGGTCGCCGCCGTGTTGCCGCGGAGCGCCATGGAGACGTTGAGGTGACGC
>JBOHSO010000156.1:0-3782 GCA_050921685.1 Gemmatimonadales bacterium | reverse complement strand
CCGCCGGTGACCTCAGCGAGGTTCAACGTCCGGCCGTAGGCGGGTTCTCTGTCTGGCGCCGGAAGGGGCGGCTCCGCGGAGCCGCCCCTTCTCGTTGGCGGCCCCTCGATCATTTGGTACCTTCCTGCCGTGCGATCCACAGAATTCGGGATTCCCCTTCCCAACATCCCATGAGGGTCCAGGGAGTTGTCAGTGTCCCCGGTGACAAGAGCATCTCGCACCGGGCGTTGTTCCTGGCGGCGCTCGCCCGGGGTACGAGCACGCTGCACGATCTGCTCGACGGCGCGGACGTCCGCAGCACGGCACGTGTCCTCCGGCAGCTCGGCGTCGCGGTGTCCCCGATCCGTGAGGGCGCGGCCGTCACGGTGCGCGGCACCCGGCTCCGGTCGCCCCGGCACGTGCTGCATTGCGGCAACTCGGGGACGACCGCTCGGCTCGGCCTGGGCGTCCTCGCCGGTCATCCGCTGCGCGCCGGGCTGACCGGGGACACCTCGCTGCGGCAACGCCCGATGCGGCGCGTGGTGGAGCCGCTGCGCGAGATGGGGGCGACGTTCCCCGACGGAGCCTCGGAGCGGCTGCCCCTCACCATCCGGGGCGGGGAATTGCACGGGATCTCCTACGACTCCCCGGTAGCGAGCGCCCAGGTGAAGAGCGCCATCCTGCTCGCCGCGCTCGCAGGCCGGGTGCCGGTTACGCTTCGAGAACGTCGGCGCTCACGCGACCACACGGAGCGGCTGTTCGTACACCTCGGGTTGGCTCTGCGCGAAACGAATGGCGCCATCAGCTTTCAGCCGTCGGCGGCCGGCGTGCGGCCGTTTGAGCTGACGGTGCCGGGGGATGTCTCATCAGCGGCGTTTCTCGTGGGAGCGGGCGTGTTGGCCGAGGGGGGAGAGCTGCTGATCGAAAGCGTAGGAGTGAACCCGACCCGCACCGGGTTTCTCGCTGTGCTCGAACGGATGGGTGCGCGGATCGAACGCGTGAATCTCGGCGCGGCGGGGGCGGAGCCGGTCGCGGATCTGCTGGTGCGGCCGGCGCCGCTGGTCGGCACGGAGGTCTCCGCGGAAGAGATTCCGTCGCTGGTGGACGAGGTGCCGCTGCTCGCGGCCCTGGCGAGTCGCGCCACCGGCGAGACGGTATTCCGCGAAGTGGGAGAGCTGCGCGTGAAGGAAAGCAATCGCCTCGAGCTGGTGGCGGCGAATCTGCGGTCTGTGGGTGTCGAAGCGGAGGCGCACGACAATGAGCTGGCGGTCCGCGGCACCGACCGTCCGCCACGCGGCCACGTCGAGACGGCCCGCGATCACCGGCTCGCGATGGCGTTCGCGGTGCTGGGGACGCTGCCGCGCGCGGATGTGCGGCTGTCGGAGCGCGCGTCGGTCGCAGTCAGCTACCCCGGCTTCTTCCGGGCGCTGCGGGCCATCGGCGGTGCTGCGCGTCATCGCGATTGACGGCCCGGCGGCCTCCGGCAAGTCGTCCACCGCGGCGCACGTGGCGCGGCGCCTGGGATGGACGCACCTCGACTCAGGTGCCCTGTACCGGGCGGTGACCCTGGCTGCGATCGACCACGCTGGAGGAGCAGCGGGGCGGGGGGGCGGAGAACGGTGGTCCGGGCAGCGGATCGTTGCCCTGGCCCAGGCAGTCCCGGTGCGATTGGTGTTGGTGGGCGGGGTGTTTCGGCCTGAAGTGGCGGGCGTCGATGTCGAACGGGAGATCCGCTCGGAGCGTGTGACCGCGCACGTGTCGGCCATCGCGGCGATCCCCGAGGTGCGGGCATGGGTGAATGCGCGGCAGCGGGAAGCGGTGGGGACGCACGGGGGCGGAGTCGTCGTGGACGGGCGGGACATCGGCACTGTGGTGTTCCCGGAGGCACCCCTCAAGATCTTTCTGACGGCCACGCCGGTGGAGCGGGCCCGCCGTCGCCTAAGGCAGCGAGGGCAGGCGCCGGACGAGGCCCGGCTCGCGACCGAGAGCCAGGCGCTCGAGGCCCGAGATGTGGCGGACGCCAGTCGCTCCGTCGCCCCGCTGCGGGCTGCCGAGGATGCGGTGGCGCTCGATTCCACCACACTGTCGCTGGACGAGCAGGTCGCCCGGGTCGTCGCGCTGGCGCGAGAGCGGTTCCCTGGGTAACCTTCGGCGTTCATGGATCCCGGGGCGCCGTCACGGGATTTCGCTCACCAAACTCGCAACCGTACCGGTAACCGATGCTGGCCGAAGCGCAGGACGTCGAAGGATCCCCCGAAGGGCCGCCTAAAAAACCCGCGCATTCCCCGATTCGCGTTCTTTCCGGCCTGGACGAGCAGTACTCTCCCGACGAGATCGAGAAGATGTCCCAGATGTACGAAGGGACGCTCTCGAACATCGAAGAGGGCGAGATCGTCAAATCGAAGGTGCTGCGGGTGACCGATGCCGCCGTTATCCTCGATGTCGGCTTCAAGTCCGAAGGCGCGGTTCCGATCGACGAATTCAAGGACCCCAAGAGCCTCAAGGAAGGCGACGAGATCGAGGTCTACCTCGAGCATCTCGAGGATCAAGAGGGCGCGGTGGTGCTCTCCAAGAAGAAGGCCGATTTCATGCGGGTGTGGGAGAAGATCCGCGAGGCCTTCGAAAAGGACGAGCCGGTCGCCGGCACGCTGGTGAAGAAGATCAAGGGCGGCGTCGTGGTGGACCTGATGGGCGTCGACGCGTTCCTGCCGGGGAGCCAGATCGCGCTGCGGCGGGTGCCGAACATCGACGAGCTGCTGGGGCAGAGCTACGAGTTCAAGATCATCAAACTGAACAAGCGCCGTCGCAACATCGTCGTGTCGCGCCGCGTGCTGCTCGAAGCCGAGCGCAAGACCAAGCGCGACGTGTTGATGAAGGAGCTGCAGGTCGGCCAGGTGCGCACCGGCGTGGTGAAGAACATCACCGATTTCGGAGCGTTCATCGACCTGGGCGGCGTCGACGGCCTGTTGCATATCACCGACATGAGCTACGGCCGCGTCTCCCACCCGAGCGAGCTGGTGCGGCTCGGCCAAGAGCTCCAGGTGAAGATCCTCGACATCGACTGGGAACGCGAGCGCATCTCGCTGGGACTGAAGCAGCTCCAGGAGCACCCGTGGAAGGACGTCGCCGGCAAGTATCCGGTCGGCACGCGGGTGCAAGGGAAGGTCGTATCGATCACGAACTATGGCGCGTTTGTGGAGCTCGAGCCGGGGATCGAAGGGCTGGTGCACATCTCCGAGATGAGCTGGACGCGCAACGTCCGCCATCCCTCCAAGATCGTCTCGATCGGCGAGACGATCGAAGCCGTGGTGCTCAAAGTCGACGAGGCGGAGGAAAAGATCTCGCTCGGTATGAAGCAGACCGAGCAGGATCCCTGGATGGCGCTGCCGCAGAAATACCCGGTCGGCACGCGGCTCAAAGGGAAAGTGCGGAATCTGACGTCGTTCGGCGCGTTCGTGGAGATCGAGCCGGGCATCGACGGCCTGATCCACATTTCCGACATGAGCTGGACGCGCCGCGTGCAGCATCCATCGGACGTGGTGAAGAAGTCCGACGCGGTGGACGTCGTGATCCTGAACATCGACGCCGACAACAAGCGCATCTCGCTCGGGCTGAAGCAGGCGCAGGAAGATCCGTGGCTGCGCATCGGCGAGACGTACCCGGTGGGCACCGAGCTGCGGGGCCGGGTGCTGCGGCTGATGGACAAGGGCGTGGTCGTGGACATCGGCAACGACATCGAAGGGTTTGTCCCGATGTCGCAGCTCGGCATTCCGGACCTGCACAACCCGGCCGACGCCGTAAAG
>JBOHSO010000155.1:0-7631 GCA_050921685.1 Gemmatimonadales bacterium | reverse complement strand
ATCCAGGGAAGCGCCACATCCGGTGGCACGCCGATCCCTCCTCGCCTGCAGGTGTACTCGGCCGGCAATCATGGCAGCGTCCCATTCAACGGAGGTGAGCAGGTCGGCTACTTCGCCCTCACCAAGCAGATGAAGAATGCAGTGATCGTGGGGAACTTCGATCTCGGGAACAATCGGATCAGCCTCAACAGCAGTCTGGGTCCGACCCACGATGGCCGCTTGAAGCCTGACCTCGTCGCGCCTGGGACGAGCATTACCTCGACGAAGCCCGGAAACGCCTATGCAACGAGCAGCGGCACTTCGATGGCCTCGCCGGCCGTCACCGGGATCGTGGCGCTCGTCCTCGAGAGCTATGCAACGCGGTTCGGCGCCGGAAGCGTGCCGCTGCCATCGACGTTCCGTGCCATCTTGGTTCACTCGGCCCAGGACATCACATCCGCCGTCTGGTTCACCAACGCCGATGCCGCCGTCCGGGCGTTTCCCGGCCCCGACTTCGTAACGGGTTACGGAATCGTGAATGCACAGAGGGCGGTGAGTGTCGTGACTAACGATCGGATCATCGAGTCGAGCGTCGACAACAGCTGCGAGGTGGAGACTTACAACTTCACCGTCCCCTCAGGTTGGACTGCGCCATTCGTGACCACGCTGGCCTGGGACGACCCGCCGGCCAATCCGGCGTTGGCGTTAACAGCGCCGAAACTCGTGAACGACCTCGACGTCGTCCTCGTCGATCCTTCCGGGACGATCCACTATCCCTGGCAGCTCAACCAGCGGATCGTGGATGGAGCGGGGAACCCGATTCCCGACAACCTGCAGACGTGCGGGACGCCTATAACCGTACAGACCGCGCTTCAACCGACGCTGGCCCCGAACTTCGTCGGCGCCGGGGACCCGGCCAACGTCAACGACCCGATCCCGCCCGCTGCTCTTCAGTCGGCGGGAACGGGCCGAGACCACTTGAACAATCTTGAGCAGGTGGCCGTGCCGAACCCACCAGCTGGAACCTGGATGGCTCGGGTCAGCGGATTCAACGTGTCCCAACTGCCGCAGCAGTATTCACTCATATTACCAGTGATCGCCGCTCCACCCACAGTCTTTCGGCGCGGCCTGAGCATCCATGGAGGGGTGGCCGTTCCGTTCGGCATCCTGAACAACACCACAACTACCGGTCCCACGGCGAAACTGGATTACGTTTTCCTGGTGATTCCACCGGCGCTGGCAGCGGACATCCGGTTGGGGTATTCCCTTTTCCCCGGGTCCGGCGCAGGTGATGTCGATATCTGGAACCTGTCCGCCAACGTGAAGTACGCCCCGATCCAGACGACGCCGTGGCCTTTCGTAAACGCCGGCGTCGGGCTTTACTACATCGATTCGAACGACCTGGAAAGCGGCTTCAATATTGGAGTCGGAATCGGTCGGCGGCTAAGTCAGAACGTCGACCTGGAGGTGACCGCCAATTATCACCGGACTGTCAGTGCTTCACCAAATGTCGAGTTCGCGAAGCTCCAGGTCGGGTTGATTCTTGCGCTGTAGGAAACGCGCGCGAGGCCATCCAAGGAGTGCTCACCGCAGACGGACAACGGGTGCGCTCCAGGGGGCTGCAGGATGCCCGGTCTTAATGGCGCGGCTGCGGGAGCTGGCCGGGGCGGGCTGACCGTCGAGCGTGAGATCCTCCGTGCCGCTTTTCGGCGACGCCCTGCCGCGGCTCCGTTGCGGCCCCTACCTTACTCCCGCATGACGGCTTCGAACCTCGACCTCCCTGCCGCCGATGTGATCGCTGCCGGGCTGGCGGACCTGGACCGGGGAATCGCCTCGGTGCCGGCACTGCTCGTGTCCATCGGCGCCCCGCGCCTCGCGGCGCTCGGCGTCGTCGTGCCGCGTCCATTCCCGGAGCCTGAGCGGCGGCTGTACGAGCGGTTGCAGCAGGACGATCCCGATGCCGCGCACTCGCGCTACAACGCCCTGGTGCGCCGTCTCGTGAGCTTCGAGCGTGCGCTCGCATGCGCGCCCTAGCGCGGGGCGACCGCATCCGGCGCTTCATGCAGGCGCTCGCGGATGCAGCGCGCGAGGACGTTCGGGTGTACTTCACGGGCGGCGCCACGGCCGTGTTGTCGGGCTGGCGTGACAGCACGATCGACGTCGATCTCAAACTGGTTCCCGAACTCGACGCGTTGCTCCGCGCCATCCCGGCCCTCAAGGAGTCCCTCGAGCTCAACGTGGAGCTCGCCAGCCCCGCCGATTTCATTCCCGTGCTCCCCGGATGGGAGGACCGCAGCCCCTTCATCCACCGGCTGGGACGCGTCTCGTTCCATCACTTCGACCTGTACGCGCAGGCGCTGTCGAAGGTGGAGCGCGGTCATGCGCAGGACGCGGCGGACGTGCGCGAGCTGCTGCAGCGCGGGCTGGTGGATCGACGCCGGGCGCTGGACTATTTCCGCAACATCGAGCCCGAGCTGTACCGCTTTCCGGCGATCGACCCGCCGGCCTTCCGCCGCGCGGTCGAGCACGCCTTCGGGTAGGAAGCCGGCACCTGGTTGGGGCTGGGGACTAGGGACTGGGGGGCTGGATTCCGTGCCATGCGCGTCCCCATCGTGGAGCACCCAGCCTACGAAGTGGACATCGGGCCACACGTATTTCCGACCCGGAAGTACCGGCTGGTACGGGACCGGCTGCTCGCCGAGGGCACGATCGCGAACGCCGATCTCACCCTGCCCGCACCGGCTTCCGATGACGATGTCGCGCTGGTGCACACGCCCGACTACGTACGGAAAATCAAGACGGCGACCCTGAGTGCCGATGAGCAGCTGTTGCTCGAGGTCCCCTTCTCGGCGGGATTGCGCGACGCCTCCTGGCTGTGCGCCGGCGGTTCGACGCTCGCTGGCCGTGTGGCGCTGGACCGGAGGATCGCCGTGCACCTGGGCGGCGGATTTCACCACGCCTTCCCCGATCATGGCGAAGGCTTTTGTCTCATCAACGACGTGGCGATCGCGATTCGCGTGCTGCAACGCGAGGGCGCCCTGCGGCGGGCGGCGGTCATCGATCTCGACGTGCATCACGGCAACGGCACGGCCGCGATTTTTCAGGGCGACCCCGACGTCTTCACGTTCTCGATGCATCAGGAGCGCAACTACCCGGCGGTGAAACCGCCGAGCGACCTGGACATCGGCCTGGAGGACGGGACGGGAGATGGGAAGTATCTCGGTCTCCTCGAGAGACACTTGCCCGAGCTACTCTCAGAGCACCGTCCCGATCTGGTTTTCTATCTGGCGGGGGCGGATCCGTACCAGTTCGACCAGCTCGGCGGCCTGGGGCTCACGCTCGAGGGGCTGCGCCGGCGGGACGAGATGGTGTTCGAGGGTGCGCGGAGTGCCGGTGCCGCCGTCGCCGTCTGCCTCGCCGGGGGGTACGCGCTGCGCTCGGACGACACGGTGGAGATCCACTGTAACACGGTGCGAACGGCGCGGGCGGCACTGGCGAGGCGCCCGTGAGATCGGCCCCCGCTCACCATGGCAGCCCAACCGCTTGCGCCAGGAAGCGCACCAGCGGGCTCGCGGTGCGACAGGCGTCGAGGTAGCGATCCATGAAGTCGGGGGCGCAGACCTGCCGGTCGGTGAATTCCGTCATGACGTAGAACTCCTTGCGCTTCAGGTCGGCGATAAAGGGATGGTCGGCATCGTATCCCGCCGGCGGGCGCTTCAGGGAGTCGCCCAGGATCGTCAGGCGGGCGCTCACGACTTCCTTCCAGTCTGTGGGGCGCTGGACGATGCGATCACGCACTTTTTTCAGGGCCGGTGCATCGGGTTGCCACAGCCCTCCCCCGCCCATCGAGTTGCCGGGCTCCAAGTGCAGATAGAACCCCGGCGTATGGACGTCCTTGCCGGCGGTCCGGTGGGGGAAGTGCGCGGCGGCGTGCGTCTTGTAGGGACTCTTGTCGCTGGAGAACCGGGTGTCGCGGTAGATGCGGAACATCGACCCGCCCGAGGGTCTGGCGTCGCCGTGGAAGTGTTTGCTGAGCGTGCGGATGCGCGCATCGAAGTCGGCGATGAAGCGCAGCAGCGGGCGTTTCACCGCCGTCTCGTAACGCGGCTTGTGTTTGTCGAACCAGTCGCGGCGGTTGTTGCGCTTCAGCTCCTGGAGAAAGCGGAACAGGTCCGACTCGAAGTAGGCCGTCGCCATGGTGGAGCTCCTTAAAAGAGGGGCACAAGATAGTCGAGCGAGCGCACTCTGAATCGACACCTATCGCCCATCCTGCACGTGGCCGAGGCTTGGGGCATGCACGCATATTTCCGCAGATGATGACGCAATACGAGGAGCTCGTGGAGGCCCTCGCCTCCAGCTACCGCCTGGAGCGCCCGCTGGGCGCGGGGGGGATGGCGACGGTCCATCTCGCCGAGGACCTGAAGCACCGCCGCAAAGTAGCCGTCAAGGTGGTCCGACCCGAGCTCGCCACGGCACTTGGCAGCGAGCGCTTCCTGCGCGAGATCGAGATCGCCGCCGCGCTCAATCACCCCCACATCCTCGCGGTGCACGACTCGGGGAAAGCGGCCGGCGTGCTGTACTACGTCATGCCGTACGTGGAGGGGGAATCGCTGCGCGCCCGGCTGCGGCGCGACAAGCAGCTGCCGCTCGAGGATGCCCTGCGGGTCACGCGGGAGGTGGCCGACGCACTGGAGTATGCGCACCGGCACGGTGTGATCCATCGCGACATCAAGCCGGAGAACATCCTGCTGCAGGAGGGACACGCCATAGTGGCGGACTTCGGGATCGCGCGGGTGATCAGCGCCGCCAAGGAAAAGGAGAGGGGGACCTCCAGCACCGCGCTGACGCTGCCCGGCCAGCAGATCGGGACGCCGGACTACATGAGCCCCGAGCAGGTGTTGGGAGAGGTGGAGCTGGACGGGCGGTGCGATCAATACGCGCTGGCCTGCGTGCTGTACGAGATGCTGACGGGACGGGCGCCGTTCACCGGGACGACGGTCGAAAGCGTGCTGCTGCGACATCTGACGGTCGAGGCGCCGCGCATCACGGATCTCGCGCCCGCGGTCCCGAAGCCGGTGGCGGCGGCGCTGGCTCGAGCCCTGGCCAAGGCGCCCGCCGACCGGTTCAGCGGGATGGCGGCGTTCGTCGACGCCCTGGCGGCCCCCGAGGCCCCGGCGGGCGCGCCGCCACCCGCCCAGCTCACCTCGTTCATCGGCCGCGAGCGCGAGACGGCGGCCGTGCTGGAGCTGCTCCAGGGCACTCGGCTGCTGACCCTCACCGGTGTCGGCGGCAGCGGCAAGACCCGTCTCGCCCTCGAGGTAGCGAGCCACGTGGGGGCGCAGTACCCCGACGGGGTGGCGTGGGTGGAGCTCGCCCCGCTGTCCAATCCTGAGCTCGTCCCGCACCACGTGGCCGACGCGCTGGGCGTCCGCCGCGACGGCATCCGAGCGGCCGCGGACGCCCTGCTCGAGGGGCTGCGCGAGTGGGACGCGCTGCTGGTGTTGGACAACTGCGAGCATCTGGTCGAGGCGTGCGCCCGCCTGGCGGATGCGTTGTTGCGCGGCTGCCCGCGGCTCCGCATCATGGCGACGAGCCGCGAGGCGCTGGGGATCGGCGGCGAGCGCGCCTGGCTCGTGCCGCCGCTCGCGCTTCCCCCTCCCGAGGCCGGCGAACCCATCACCCGCGCGGTGGCCGCCCTAAGCGAGGCGGTCCGATTGTTCGTCGAACGGACCCAGGCGGTGCGGCCGTCGTTCGAGCTGCTGGACGGCAACGCCGCGGCGATCGCGCGCATCTGCCGGCGACTCGATGGGCTGCCACTGGCCATCGAGCTGGCCGCCGCGCGCGCCCGCATCCTCGATCCCCAGCAGATCGCCACCCGGCTCGACGACGTGTTCGGGTTGCTCTCCTCGAGCAGCCGGGCAACCCCGCCGCGCCACCGCACGTTGCGCAACACCATCGAGTGGAGCCACGACCTGCTCACCGAGCCGGAGCGGATCCTGTTCCGGCGGCTGGCGGTGTTTGCCGGCGGATTCACGATCGACGCGGCCGAGGCGGTGGCGGGGATGCCGGACGTGCTGGACCTGCTCAGCGGTCTCGTCGACAAGTCCCTCGTCTCGCTCGAGACCGAGGCGCTCGAGGCGCGCTATCGCATGTTGGAGACGATGCGCCAGTTCGCGCGGGAGCGGCTGGTGGAGGCGAGCGAGGCGGCGGAGCTGGGGCGCCGCCATGCGCAGTTCTTCCTCGCCCGCGCGGAGGCGGCGGAGCCGTTCCTCTCCAACCAGACCGAGGGGTGGCAGGAGCGGCTCGCGGAGGACCTCGGCAACCTGCGGGCCGCGGCCGACTGGTTCGAGCAGGACCCCGACGCCATGGAAGCGGCGCTTCGGTTTGCTGCTGCGCTGCATTGGTTCTGGTTCGGGCTGGGACATTACCGGGAAGCCCGCCGCCGCCTCGAGGCTGCGCTCAATCGGAGCGGCGCCGAGCGGACCCGGGCGCGCGGACGTGCGCTCTCCTCGCTCGCGACGTATATGGCGCTCCAAGGCGAGACGGTGGCGCTTCGTCCGGTCGCCCACGAGAGCGTGGCGATCCTGCGGGAGACGGCCGACGCCTCGGTGGATCTGGTCTGCGCGATGGTCGGGCTGGGACAGTCGTGTTTGCTCGAGGGCGACCTGGAAGCCGCGGCCCGCGTGCTGGCGGAGGCCCTCGCGCTGTCGCGGACCGTGCCACCGCGGTACTGGATCACCTACGCGTTGTACTGGCACGGCCGCGTGGCCCAGGCCCGCGGCGACGTCGCGGCGGCGCGGGCGGCGTTCGACGAAGGCGTCACCCTCGGTCTCGAGGATGGCTACAACCAGCCGATCGCGCATCTCGCCACGATGCGGGGCCGGCTGGCTCTCGCCGAAGGGGACTCTGGGAGCGCGCTAAGCTGGTACGCCGTCGCGCTTCCGCCACTCGTGCGGATGCAAAACCACTGGTCCGCGATCATCTTGGTGGAGGACCTCGCACGGATCGCCACCGAGCGGGGCGATGCCGAGCGGGCCGCGCGCCTGCTCGGCGCGGCGGCCAACCTGCGTGAGGAAGCCGGGGCCGCCCCGCTGCCGCTCGAGCGCGAGGCGATGGACCGTCTCGCCGTGTCGGTCCGCGCCACCATCGGCCCAGCGGCGTACGTGGCGGCATTCCAGTCGGGGCAAGCGCTGAGCCTGACGCAGGCCCTCGACCTCGCCACGACGATGGTGGGTGAGCCGGCGCGGGGGGAGACGGCGCGGGCGGCCGGCGTACCGCTGCTCCGAGTCAACGCGCTCGGGGCCCTCGAGATCTCGGTGGACGGCGCGCCACTCCCCACCGCGGCCTGGCGTTCCGCCAAGTCGCGCGAGCTGCTGCCGTACCTGCTATGTCACCCGGGGGGGCGCACGCGCGAGCAGATCGGGCGCGCGCTCTGGCCGGACGCCTCGCCCGCTCAGATCAAGAACAACTTCCACGTCACCCTGCACCAGTCGCGGCGGACGCTCGGCCGGCCGGAGTGGATCGTGTTCGAGGAGGGGCGCTACCGCGTCAACCCGCGGTTCAGCGTGGAGTTCGACGGATTCCAGTTCGAAGCCGAGGTGCGGGCGGGGCAGGCGGCACTCGCCAAGACCGGGGACACCGCGACGCTGGCG
>JBOHSO010000154.1:0-8929 GCA_050921685.1 Gemmatimonadales bacterium | reverse complement strand
CGCCGGCCTTGAGCGGCAGCGTGGCATCGAGCGCGAAGAGGCGGAAGAAATAGCGATGCGCCGCGCCCACCGGCGGGCAGGGACCGCCATACCCGATGCGGTTGAAGTCGTTCTTGCCCTGAAGCGCTCCCCCGAACTTTTGCGGCAGCACCTCCCCGCGGTGCACGTCTTCAGCGAGCTGGACCTCGTTGCCCGGGAGGTTGAACAGGATCCAGTGCACAAAAGTGCCTCCAGGCGCATCCGGGTCGTCGACAATCAGCGCCAGCGTCGCCGTGCCGGCGGGGCAACCCGTCCACGACAGCGGGGGCGACACGTTGCCACCGTCGCACGTGTGCTTCATCGGAATCGGCGAGCCACGTTCGAAGGCTCGGCTGGTCAGCTCAATGGCCATCGGGCGCCTCGGTGGTAGTGCGACCGGAGGGACTCGAACCCCCACGGGTTGCCCCACAGGATCCTAAGTCCTGCGCGTCTACCAGTTCCGCCACGGTCGCGCGTATTGGCAATCTATCGCCCCGCCGGCCGACGGGGGGCCCACCTCGGGCCTTACCGCGCGACGAGAATCACCGACGCCACGCGAAGTTGCGGTAGCAGCGGCGGCGCGCTCAGGACGCCGCACTCGCGCTGCGCGCTCGGCGGATACTCCATGCGGAACGCCAGCCCGGGGCGGGCGTCGAACCAGACCCGCAGAATGCAGTCCGACTCGGAGGCCTGTGGCGCGCCGTACAATCGCTGCAGCTCCGCCAGCGTCGCGCCGACGCCGATTCCCTCCGCCGTCCGCGGTCCGGTACCGAGCAGCTCCACCCGGTGCAGCGTCGCGGCCGGCGACGAATCGATCGCGAACGCCATGACGACGGCTCCGCCAACCCGAGCCGCGACCGTCGGGACCGGATAGCCGTCCGAGATCATCACCCAGCCGTACCGCAGCCGCGGACAGCGGCGCTCGAGCTCAGCCAGCGAAACGCCCAGTCGAAATGGGCCGATCGAATCCGCGGTGATGGGCGGCGTGCCCGACCCGCACCGGGGCAGTGCCCCCGCAGCTCCTCCGTCGCTGAGGTCCTGCGCGAGCGGAGTCGTGTCGCGATCAGCGGGGAACGGCGACCCCGGTGAGGTGTTTCCCGCGTCGGGAGCCCCCCCGACCGCGTGCGTAGACTCCGCCGGGAGCGAATCGGGTGGCGGAAGGCGGTCCGCAGGCCGACTGCCTCGCTCCCGGCAGGCCGTCAACATCATCACGAAACAAAGCCCCAACATGCGGTAACCCACGACCATTCCTCCCGCTGGATGAGTTCAACCTCGAGACGGTTCAAATATCACACCGCCGCACGAGCGGTGCCGCATCCCCCAATCCACCCCTCCCTCGCTGGCGTAAGGAAGCTGTCCTACAACGCCGGGGATCGGTCGTGGAACTGCTCTGGTTGGTGAGCACCGTCACGGTGGCCATCCAAGCCCTCGGCTACAAGCCGAAACAGCTCGACGTCACGGTGGGCACGCGCGTGGTGTGGACCAATCAGGACGAGATCGCGCACACCGTCACCGCGACGGCGGACAGCGGCACGGCGCCGCTGTTCTCGGGTGCGCTCTCGGGGAAAGGTCAGTCGTTCAGCTTCACCTTCGAGCGGGCCGGGACGGTTTCCTACCACTGCGCCCGGCACACATTCATGCGCGGAGCGATCCGCGTGTCACCGAAAGGAGATCGTTGACCATGCAGACGATTCGCCGTCGCCTGAGCGGCCTCACGGCCGCGCTCGCGCTCGGGCTCGCCGCGAGCGGCGCGGCCCAGGGGATGGGAAACCCGGGCCGGGAAATGATGCCGGCATCCGACCTGCGCGTCGGGCTGAACAACCTGCTGGCGGAGCACGTGTACCTGGCGGGCGCCGCGGGCGCGCTCGACGCGAACTCGATCGCGCTTTCTAAGGCGATCGGGTCGGTGTACGGCGCCGACGCGGAAGTCGCGTTCCTCGCCCTGTGGCGCAAGCACATCGGGTTCGTGGTGGACTATACGACCGGTGTCGCGACGAAGGACAAGACGAAGTCCGACAAATCCGTGCAGGACCTGCAGGGCTACGCCAACGATTTTGGCGCGTTCCTCGGCGTCGCCAACCCGAACCTCCCGACCGCGGTCGTGGCCGACCTGGTGCGCACGCACATCGTGACGCTCAAGTCGGTCATCGACGCCCAGGCGGCGGGCAACCAGGCGACGGCCTTCCTGAAGGCGCGGGAGGCGGCGGCCCACATGCAGATGATCGCCGACCCGCTGGCCGCGGCGATCGCCAAGCAGTTCCCGGAGCGGTTCGCATCCCGCTGAGCCGGCCGCGGTGCATCGCTGGAAGCAGCGCCCCGGGCCCCTCCCGGGGCGCTTGCTGCTCTGACGCAGGCGGAGCGGGTACCGATCGCTCAGCGTGTCGTGACGCTCTTGAATCGCGGGTGGTCGCGCAGCAAGTCGAGATCGGAGTCGTGCTCGATCCAGTCCCAGTGCCCGAAGCCGCTTTTGATCGCCTGATCGAGACAGTCGATCGCCGAGTCCTTGAGCCCGAGCTGGGCGTACACGCACGCGACGTTGTAGAGCACCGCGGAGTCGAAGGGCTCCATCGCCACGGCCCGCTTGGCCCATTCCCGCGCCTTCCCGGGCTCGCCCAGGGTCGCGAGACATCCCGCGCCGAGATACAGGGCGCGCTCGTCGTCGGGGTGGAGCTTGAGGCGACGCTCGGCGGCCTGGAGGGCGCGTCGCTGCGCGGCGGTGGCGTCGGCAGACCGGCCGAGGCTGACGTACACGCTCGCGAGCAGGGCCGGGGCCGCGTAGTCCTCGGGGCGCAGCACGCCCGCCGACTCGAACCACCGGGCCGATTCCTCGAACCGGCCCAGGGTGCGGCAATGGCGGGCGAATTGGTAGTGGACGTCGAACAGGTTCGGCTTCAGCGCATGCGCCTTCTGAAACTCCCGCTCCGCCGCGTCCGGCTGCCGGTTGAGCGACAGCGCCACGCCGCGCGCTACGTGCGTCTCGGCCAGGTCGGGGGCGAGCTCGACTGCCCGGGCGCTGGCATGATCGGCCGCCCGCAGGTTGTCGTCGCTCGAGACCCAGTAGGTGAAGAGCAGCGAATGGGATTCGGCGAGCCCCGCGTGCGCCAGCGCGAACGCCGCATCGGCCTTCACGGCGTCCTCGTACATCTGGACCGCAAAGTCCTGGCTGGACCGGCGGACCTGGCCGGCGAGGTGGCGCGCGCGCAGGTAGGGCTCGAGGGCCCGCCCGTCGCCCGTCGGCACGTGCGCCAGCGCGACGTGCTCCTCCGCCGTCGGGGCGACCTGCACGGTGGCGAGGATCCGGTCGACGAGCTCGCGCAGCACCGTGAACACCTCGTCGTAGCGACGGTCGATCTGCTCCTGCCACATGACCGCTCCGTCGGCCTCCAGCAACCGAACGGCGAGGCGCAGCTGGCCCCCCAGCCGGGTCACACTGCCCTCGAGTACGGTGGCGACCCCGAGCTCCCGCCCCAGATCGGCCAGCGCGACCGCCCCGCGCAGCGCCGAGGCGGCGCCGCGCGAGGCGACGCGCAGCGTGCGCACGCCCGTGAGCGCGCTATGGAGCTGCTCGGTAAGCCCGTCGGCGAGGTAGTCTTTCTCGGCATCCCCGCTCGCGTTAGCGAGCGGCAGGACGGCGATCGAGGCCGTCACGAGGGCCGTGGCTTGCGGCCCCCGCTGCGCCGCCGCGGGCCGCGACGGGCATCGGCGGCCTTGGCGATCAGATCCTCGATCGCCCCGCTCGGGTCGAACTCGGTGAAGCCCAGGTTCAGCCTCAGCTCGTAGTTGCGGATCGTGCGGTTATTCCACTCCTGCACGTTGTACTGGATGCGGGTCGCGATGATCGGGGCCTTGTCGGTGCTCGCATCCACCGCCATCACCGCGAAGGCGCCGCCATCCATCCGGGCCAGCAGGTCGGAGTCCCGGAAGCTCTTCTTCAGGATCTCCGCCACGGCGCGCAGCACCGCGTCGCCCGCGTCGTAACTCGCCTCCGTGTTGATCTGCTTCAGGCCCGCGACGTCGGCCGAGACGACCAGGAACTGCCCCTTCTGGCGTTGCGCCCGCTTGATGTACGGCTCGGCGAGCGTGACGAAGCCCCGCCGGTTGTACAGCCCGGTGAGCCCATCGATGAACGACAGGCTGCGCAGCGCCGCTTGCAGGTTCGAGATGTGCACGGCCGCGCGAATCGCGCGCGCCAGCAGCTCGCCGGTGATCTTGCCTTTCTGGAGGAAGTCCTGCGCGCCGGCCTGCAACGACTGGGTCGCCAGGTCGTCCTCCCCGCGCGCCGTGAGGGCGATGACGGGGACGTCCTCGTGGCGCTCGCGGATCCGCACCAGGGCGTCGAGGCCGGGCGCTTCGGGGAGCGAGAGGTCGAGCAGCACGACGTCGACCTCCCGCGTCTTGAGCTGCTCCAGCCCGTCGGCCAGCCCGCTGACGTGCGTCAGCTGGTAGGGCTGCGAGCCGGACACCGCCGGGCCGACATCGCCCATCGTGTCCTGCATCAGCTGGGCGTGGCGCGGGTTGTCCTCGATCAGCAGGATGCGCACCGCTTCGGTGCCGATGTCCGCCAGCGTTTGGCGGGCGAGCCGGCCGGATATTCGGGTCAGCGTCTCCTCCGACGAAATGGGCCGATGCGCACTCGCGGTAATCTCCGGCGTGAGCAGCCCCGGCGCCAGTCGCGCTTCCTGATGCGGATCGGCGGGCGGGGTGGGGCTGGGGCGCCATCGCGGCGCGTGCGGGGTATGTTGACCCGAGCGGTCCTGCACGTCCGGTTCACCCCATGGGGTGGAGGACCCGAGTCCCATCACGATCGGAGCGAGCTCCTATGCGTCGCCTCAGCACCTTCACGTCAGTCGCACTCTGTGTGGCCGCACCCCTCGTCGCGCAGGATTTCCAGGAGTTCTGTCGTGGCACCTTGCCCGTCACCGTCGGCCACTGGGCCGCGTTCAAGTTCACCGGTGGCCGATCCGACGGATCGACCATGCGCATGGCCATCGTGGGCACGGAGCGCTTCGGTGATTCGACGTACTACTGGTACGAGACGCAGATGACGACCCCCAAGGGCAACAAGACCGATCGCACGATCATGCAGATGCTGGTCGCCGGGCTGGGTTCTCCGCGCGTGTCGCTGCGCGGATTCGTGATGAAGAACAACGATCAGCCCGCGATGCGCGCGCCCGACATGATGATCGGCATGATGGCCCGACCGGTCACGCAGGGCGTGAGCCAATTCCTGGAGCAGCGATGCCGCAAGGGCGGCATCCAGTCGCTGGGGGTCGAGTCGGTGACGGTCCCCGCCGGAACCTTCCGGGCGCTGCACATCACAGACCAGGATGGCACGGAGGCATGGCTGACCCGGGAATTCGGCGCGTTCGCGATGGTCAAGGTGATCGAAAAGAACGGCACGACCATGGAGCTGACCGGCCGCGGCACCGACGCGAAGTCAGCGATCACCGAGACGCCCCAACCCATGATGCGCTGATGGCGCCCCGAGCGGCTGTGCCGATCGAGCGTCGCGCATTCCTCGGCGCTGTGGCGGGCGCCGCCGCCGGCCTCGCTCGGCCGGTCGCCGTTCCGACCGGCGGCGGTCTCGAGCGCATCGGGGTGCAGCTCTATACCGTCCGCGACCTGCTGGCGCGCGATTTCGCGGGGACCATCGCCCGCATCGCGGAGATCGGTTACCGCGAGGTCGAGTTCGCGGGCTACCATGGTCACACGCCCCAACAGGTCCGCGCCGTGCTGGCGCGCCACCGGCTCGCCGCTCCTTCGGCGCACGTGCCGTTCGAGTCGTTGGAGGCAGGCTGGGACGCGATGCTGGAGACGGCGGCGCTCGTTGGGCACCACTATGTGGTCGTTGCGTGGGTGCCCGCGGAGCGGCGCGGCTCGCTCGACGACTGGCGGCGCATCGCCGACCTGTTCAACCAGGCCGGCCGAGCGTGTCGGGGTGCGGGCCTGCAATTCGCCTATCACAACCAGAGCTACGAATTCGTCCCGATCGAAGGTCGACGGCCCTACGATGTGCTCGTCGAGGCCAGCGACGCCGGGCTGGTGCAGCTGGAGCTGGACTTCTTTTGGATCGCGAGCGGCGGCGCCGATCCGCTCGACTATTTTGCGCGCTTCCCCGGCCGCTTCCCGATGGTGCACCTGAAGGACCGCAGCGCCGCCGGCGACATGGTGGACGTGGGGCGGGGCGCCATCGAGTGGCGCCGCCTGTTCGCGCGGGCGGCGCAAGCGGGGATCCGACACTATTTCGTCGAGCACGACGAGCCGCCCGCGCCGCTGCACAGCATCCGGGCGAGTTACGCCTACCTGAAGCGGCTCACCTTCTGAGCGTGTCGCGCCGGCCGCCGGGTTGCGACGCGGTTCGTTGCCCGGGTAGGAGGGCGGTGCTAGTTTCGACGCCGTGCCGCCAATTATTCGACGACACCTCGGCAGGCTGGCCATCGTCTGCGGCCTGGGCGCCGTCGCGTGCGGCGGGCCGTTTCCACAGTCCACCTTCGCGGCACACTCCGATTTCGCCGACGCGCTCGCCGGTCTCTACACACACATCTTCTGGCTGGCGGTCGCGGTGTTCGTGGTGGTGGAAGGACTGCTGCTCTTCATCATCATCCGCTACCGGCAACGCGAAGGCGCCGCGCCGCCGCCCCAGCATCACGGGCACACGGGGCTCGAGCTGGCCTGGACGCTCGCTCCGGCCCTCATCCTGATGTTCATCGCCGTCCCGACCGTGCGCACGATCTTCGCCACGTCCGGGGCCCCCGAAGGCGCGCTGCGGGTCGAGGTGATCGGGCACCAATGGTGGTGGGAGTACCGCTATCCCGACCTCGGTGTGGTGACCGCCAACGAGCTCCACCTGCCGGTCGGTCGTCCGGTCGCGATCGACCTCACTTCCGCCGATGTGATCCACAGCTGGTGGACCCCGGCGCTCGGCGGCAAGCGGGATGCCATCCCCTCGCGCCGCACCGGCATTGCGTTTCGTCCCGACGCGATCGGCACCTATCCCGGACAGTGCGCCGAGTTCTGCGGCACCTCGCATGCCAACATGGGGTTGCTGACGGTCGTCGAGCCGGATGCGGTGTTCCAGGCGTGGGTCGCCACGCAACGGCGCGCCGGGGTGACGCCAGCCAGAGGAAGCGTCGAGGAGCGGGGGCAGCAGGCGTTCCAGCGCTACGGCTGCATCGGCTGTCACACGGTGACGGGGCTGTCGAGCGCCACGATCGGACCGACCCTCACGCATGTCGGCAGCCGCGCCACGCTGGCCGGCGCGACGATGATGAATACGGAAGAGCACCTGCGGCGCTGGATCGCCGACCCGCCGGGGATGAAGCCGGGGGCGCTCATGCCCAGCATGCGCGTAAGCGCCGATGACCTTCCGGCGCTCGTCGCCTACCTGATGAGCCTCCAATGAGCGCGGCGACCGGACTGAAGAGCTGGCTGACGACGACCGATCACAAGCGGATCGGCCTCCTGTACTTCTGGACGGCCTTCGCGTTCTTCCTGGTGGGCGGGCTGGAGGCACTGGTGATCCGCGCCCAGCTGGCGCGGCCGGAGAACCAGCTCGTCTCGGCCGAGACGTACAATCAACTGTTCACGATGCACGGGACGACGATGGTGTTCCTCGCCTTGATGCCGCTCGCGGCTGGCTTCTTCAACTATATCGTGCCGCTGCAGATCGGGGCCCGCGACGTGGCCTTCCCGCGGCTGAACGCCTTCAGCTACTGGGTGTTCCTGCTGGGCGGCCTGTTCATGAATGCGAGCTGGCTGTTGCCCAATCATCCGGCTCCCGACGGCGGCTGGTTCGGCTACGCCAATCTGACTGCGCGGCAGTACTCTCCCGGCCCGAACATCGACTTCTGGCTCCTCGGCCTGCAGATCCTGGGCATCGCCTCGCTCGCGGCCGGGTTCAACTTCATCGTCACGATTCTCAATCTCCGGGCGCCCGGGATGACGATGATGCGACTCCCGGTGTTCTGCTGGATGACGCTCGTCACGTCGTTCCTCATCATCACCGCGTTTCCGGTGATCACGGTCGCGCTCGTGTTCCTGATGTTCGACCGGTTCTTCGGGACGGCCTTCTACCTTCCCGCCGGCGGTGGCGACCCGGTGCTGTGGCAGCACCTGTTCTGGTTGTTCGGCCACCCGGAGGTGTACATCCTCATCCTGCCGGCGATGGGCATCGTGTCCGAGGTGCTCCCCACGTTCGCCCGCAAGCCCCTGTTCGGCTACACCGTGATCGTGTACTCGGGCGTGCTGATCGGCTTCATGGGATGGGGCGTGTGGAGCCACCACATGTTCTCGGTCGGTCTGGGGCCGATCGCGGATTCGGTGTTCGCGGCCTCGACGATGCTCATCGCGGTGCCGACCGGCGTGAAGATCTTCAACTGGCTGGCCACGCTGTGGCGCGGCCAGATCCGCTTCTCGGCGGCGATGCTGTTCGCGATCGGCTTCATCGCCATGTTCACGATCGGTGGGCTCTCCGGCGTGACCCACGCATCGCCCCCCACCGACTTGCAGCAGACCGACACGTACTACGTCGTCGCCCACATCCATTATGTGCTGTTCGGCGGCACCATCTTCGGGCTGTTCGCCGGGATGTATTACTGGTGGCCCAAGATGACGGGCCGTGTGCTCTCCGAGACGCTCGGCACGCTGCACTTCTGGCTGACGTTCATCGGGATGAACCTGGCATTCTTCCCGATGCACCTCATCGGGCTGCTCGGCATGCCGCGCCGGATTTACACCTACGACCCGGAGCTCGGCGTCGGCGCCATGAACATGGTGTCGACGATCGGCGCCTTCACTATCGGTGCGGGGATGCTGGTCCTCATGTTCAACATCTGGCGCACGCGGCGAGCGGGCCGGGTGGCCGGCAACGATCCGTGGGGCGGCGCGACGCTCGAGTGGAGCATCCCCTCGC
>JBOHSO010000153.1:0-4369 GCA_050921685.1 Gemmatimonadales bacterium | reverse complement strand
GTGCGTGCTCAGCACCCCCAGGCACCAGGCCGACACCACCATCAGGCCGGTCATCGGGAAGAGGACGCGGACCAGGCTGATGGTGAGCTGGCGTCGCGGCTCGTCGAACCCGAAAGCGACCGCCGTGGTGATGGCCGACGCCAGCGCGATCCCCAGGATCGTCAGCAGGCCGGTCGCGAGCAGCAACAGGCCGAGCACGGCCCCGGCCAGCGCCCGGGCCGCCGTCTTGTCCTCCCGTTCGTTGAGCGCGGCGTAGACCGGGATGAACGAGGCCGACAGCGTCCCCTCGCCCAGCAGGTTGCGAATGATGTTGGGGATCTTCAGCGCGGCGCGAAACGCATCCGCGGCCGCCGTGTGGTTGCCGAAATAGTGGGCGAACACCCGCTCGCGGACGTATCCCAGCACGCGAGTGAGCGCGATTCCGGCAGCGACCTGCGCGGCCTGCCGGCCGCCGCTTCCCGCGAGGCCAGCGGGCGGCACGGCCTAACTGCCGGACGAGCCGGGGGTCTTCGGTTTCTCCAGCAGCCGTTGCACGAACAGCAGCTCGTCCTTCATGCCGGTCATGGAACGGTGCAATTCTTCCACTTCCCCCTCGAGCAGCTCGACTTTGCGCTGCAGGTTCTGCAGCTCGCCGCTGCCCGTGCCGCCGCCTTCCATGCGACGCGCGATAGACCGGCCGAGGGGCGAATCGACCAGAATCGCGACGATCGGAATCATCAAGGCGACGAAGACGAGGATGACGATGGCGGCGCCAAGCATGCCGACAACCTACGAAGCGGCCGCCCACCGCGCCACTTCATCCTCCAGCGCGCTGAGCAGTGGCGGGCCGTATCGGATCGCCATCGAGGCGTATGTCAGCACGCGCTCCTGCGGCGCGCCGCCCGGGAACAACGCGGCCCGCGCGCGCGCCAGCTGGGCGATGAGCGTTTCGTTGGAGCGCTTCAGCGCAGCGACGAGCTTCCTCTCGATGTCGTGCGTGCCGGCGAGGGCCGCGTTGCGGGCCGATTCCACCGTGCGCTCGAGCGTCGGATCGAGCCGCGCCGCCCCCGCCCCGAGGCGTCCGTAGCCCGCCGTCAGCACGCGCTGCAGGTCGCTCAGTGCCTCCGCCACTTCCTGCGGCAACTGCTCGCGCACCAGCCTCGTTTCGACAGCGCCCGCCGGGCCCGCGAGCTCCTCCACCCGCAGCCCGGACTTCTCCAGCACCCGCTCCACCCGTCCCTCCACCAGGACCCCGGCCCAGCGGGGCACCGGCGTCTGGGACGGCACGCCGAGTGTCTGGTAGAGTGGCGCCGTGTCCGGCAAATACTTCAGCTCGCCGGGACCGGCGACGTAGGCGACGGTCGGGAACAGGGCCGCTTCCACCACCGGCCGCAGCAGCACGTTGGGGGATAACCGCTCGGGGGCCTCGCGCGCGATGCGCTCGAGATCGGCACGACCGAACCGCTCACCGCTGCGGCGCGTCACGAACCCATCGCCGTCAGGACGCAGGCGGTCCCGCCCGAGCGATGCTTCCACGAGCACGGGACTGAGGCCGTCGGGCAGCGTGATGGCGAGGCCGCGGAGCAGCCATGGGACCATCTCGTGCTTGACCTGTGGAGCATACGACCGAACCACGACCAGGCCGCGCTCACCCAGCAGCGCGTGGAGCGCCGTGGCAAACGCATCAGCGAGACTGACATCGGCCCGGTAGGCCGTCGCGAGCCACTCCAGCACAGCGGTCTTGAACTCCGTGTCCGGCGTGCCAACCTTCAGGGCATCCAGCGCGGGAGCGATCTCCGGCCCGCACAGTTCCCGGGAGATGGGCGACGCCGGACCGTCCGGAGGTCGTTGCCGGAGCACGATCCGCACCGGCTCTCCGGCGGTGTTCAGAAACGTCGCATGATTCGCCTCGTGGAAATCGTGGTCGTCGCCCGCCACCCAGAACACCGGCACCACGGGGATGCCGCGCGCCTGCTCCAGCCGGCGCGCGAGCGCGATCGCCGATAGCGCCTTGTAGATCGTGTAGAGCGGACCCGTGAACAGGCCCGGCTGCTGCCCCGTGGTGACCACCAGCACCTCCCCCGCGGCGAGGCGGTCCCGCCCGGGACCGGGGAAGGTCGCGGCGAGCAATCCCGCGGGCAGCGGGCGCGGCGTGCCGTCGCACGGCGTCGCGGGCGGGGCGAACGGGGTCGCCACGATGCGCGGGATCACCGGCGCACCGCTACCAGAATGGCGCGCGGCGTATCGGGCTCGAGCGGCCGTCCGTCGTAATCCCCGTAGCGCTGCTCCACCTGCAGCCCGGCGTCTTCGAGCAGGGTCGTGAGCTCGGCCGGGCTGAACAACCGCACCCGTTCCTGGAAGCTCCGGCTCTCGGCACGCAGCTCGATCTCCTTCACCACGTAGCGACCCTCCTCACTGAAGCGCCTGCGGACCCGCGCGGCGGTCGCACTGTCGCGCACCTCTTCACTGCCCCGCCGTAACGTCCGCCGGAGCTGGTCCGCATTGAAGTAATCGAGGACGAACCGCCCGCCCGGCGCCAGCACGCTCGCGACCTGATGCACCACGACCCGGTGCTCCGCATCGTCGCGGAAGTATCCGAACGAGGTGAACAAGTTCACCGCCAGCCCGAAGCTGGCCGCTCGGAACGGCAGCTGCCGCATGTCGCCCCGGACCAGGCGCACCCGACTGAGGGTGCGCGCGCGGTGCAGCATCGTCGGGGAGAGATCGAGCCCGACGACCCGCGCGCCGGCCCGCTCCAGCTCGGCGGCGTGGCGGCCGGCGCCGCAGGCGAGGTCCAGCACCCGCTCACCGTCCCGCCACGGGGCCACCCGACGCACCAAGGCCACCGCCTCGCGCGCGTCATCGGAATCGCGGTGCGGATAGAGCGCATGGTACTCCTCGCCGAACCACTGCTCGAACCACTCCGTCATTCGCCGAAGGCCTCCACTTGAAAGACGTAGAGCTCCGTGTCGGTCTCGCGCCACGCGTCAGGCCGCAAGCCCGCCTTCTGGCACGCCGCCGCGAGCAGCGCCTCGGCATCCCACGCGAACTCGGTCGCTACCTGGGGCAGCAGCAGACCTTGGTGCCCGCCGCGCCGCACGATGACCCCGTCCTGGCCCGCCCGGATGCCGGCGGGATCGGAAGAGGTGAGTCGAGTCGGCTCCGACAGCACCGACACCTCGATGCGCAGCTCGGCCAGCTCTTCGGGGGCGACCGGTGGGAACCGGGGATCCTCGGTCGCAGCCGCCACCGCCATGCGCGCCACGGTGTCGGCGAGCGACCGGTCGGCTGGGATGTGTCCGATACACCCGCGCAGCTCTCCGGCGCGCCGGAGCGTCACGAACGCGCCGTGTCGCGCCCGGCAGGCCGGGGTATCCGGTACCGGCGGCGCCGCAGCGCCCGCCATGTGAGCTTCCAGGGCGCCGCGCGCCACGACGAGCAGCGCGCGCCGCTCGTCCGCCCCGAGCTCACCGGCCGCGATGGTACGGCTCTCCGCGCCGGATCGTGTAGGCGCGGTACAGCTGCTCGTAGAGCATCACCCGGGCTAGCTCGTGTGGGAACGTGAGGTCGGAAAAGCTCCAGCGCCGCTCGGCCTGGCGCAGCACCGCTTCCGGCAGCGTGTCCGCACCGCCGATCGCAAACGTGACGTCCCGTGCGTCCCGTTCCCACCGGGCCGTCCACTCGGCGAGCTGCACGGAGGTCCACTGCTCGCCCGTGCGCGACAACGCCACGAGGCGCGACCCCTCGGGCACCGCGGCGAGCACTCGCGCGTCGTCCTTCGCCTCTCGCTCCTCGACCTGCGCATAGTGGCGCAGGCGGTCGAGGTAATCGTCACAGGCCGCTCGGAGTGCCGCGTCCTTCATGCGGCCCACCGCGACGACGCGATACTGCATCAGGCATACATCCCGCGCAGCCGGTGCATCGTCGCCACCCGGTCGATCGCCAGCATGTAGGCGGCGATCCGGGTGTTGACCTTGTGCTTGTCGGCCAGCGCGACGACCTCCCGGAACGACCGGGTGATGATCGTTTCGAGTCGGCGATTGACGGTCTCCTCGTCCCAGAAGTATCCACCTCGGTCCTGCACCCACTCGAAGTAGCTCACCGTCACCCCGCCCGCATTGGCCAGGATGTCCGGGATCACGAACACCCCGTTCGCCTCCAGGATCTTGTCGGCGCCGGCAGTGGTCGGCCCGTTAGCTCCCTCGCAGATGATCTTGGCCTTGATCTTCCGGGCGTTCTTGCTGGTGATGACGTTCTCCAGCGCGGCGGGCAGCAACACGTCGCAGTCGACGGTGAGCACCTCGTCGCTGGCGATCGCCTCGGCCCGCGGGTAGCCGGCCAGATGGCGGTGCTCCCGCACCCACGCGATGAGATCCTCGACGTCCAGGCC
>JBOHSO010000152.1:0-7801 GCA_050921685.1 Gemmatimonadales bacterium | reverse complement strand
GGCCGAACGCGTGCTCGGCCGCGCTCACCGTGTTGGCGCCCGGCGTATTCATCACGGCGATGCCACGCCTCGTGGCGGCGGCTACATCGATGGTGTCGACGCCCGTCCCGGCCCGCGCGACCACGCGCAGGTGCGGCGCGCGGGTGAGGAGGTCCGCGGTGACGCGCGTCTCGCTGCGCACGATCAGCGCGTGCGCGTGCGCCAGCGCCTGCTCCAGCGCCTCGCGCGGTTGGCCGGCCAGGTTCACGACGTCCACGCCCGGGGTCCGGCGGAGCAGGTCGAGCCCGCCCGGCGCCAGCCGGTCGGCGACGACGACGCGCAGGCTCACCGCAGCGCCGCCTCGACCAGCAGCAGCAGCTCCTCGAGCGCCGCGACGCTGTGGTCGCCCATGTGGCCGATGCGGATCGTCGTGTCCTTGAGCGGCCCGTAGCCCGCCCCGATCGTCCACCCCTGCGCCTTGAGCTTCGCGATCACGTCCTTGGCGCTCCGGCCGGCGGGAAGCTTCAGGCAGGACACCGTCCAGCTGCGCCGACCGGCGCAGGGCAGGTACTCGATGCCGCGGGCCGCCGCCCAGCGCTCGACGGTCTCGCGCATCGCCGCGTGGCGCCGCCAGCGCGCCTCGATCCCGCCCTCGGCCGCAATCCGGTCGAGCTGCTTGTCCAGCGCGAACAGGAGCGACAGCGCCGGGGTGTTGGTCGGCTGGAACCTCGCCATCGCCAGCTCGAAGCTCACGAGATCGAAATAGAGCCCACGGTCGGGGAGCGTCGTGGCGCGCGCCAGCATCTGCTCCGACGCGACCCCAAGCGCGAGGCCGGGAGGCAGCGCCAACGCCTTTTGCGATCCGGTGAAGGTGAAGTCGAGCGCCCAGCGGTCGGGCTCGACCGGGCTGCCAGCCATCGAGGTCACGGCGTCGACGAGCAGGAGGACGTCGTCGAATTCGCGCACCACGGCGGCCAGCTCCTCGACGTCCTGGAGCACGCCGGTCGAGGTCTCGGAGTGCACCACGGTGACCGCGTCCACCGGCGTCCGCCGCAACGCGTCGCGTAGCATATCGGGTTCGACGGCCGAGCCCAACGGGACGTCCAACCGGATGCACTCCTTGCCCGCCGCCGAGACCAGCTGAGCGAAGCGCCCACTGAAGGCCCCGTTCACCAGGGCGAGGGCGCGCCGGCGCACGCCGTTGCGCACCGCCATCTCCATGAAGCCGGTGGCCGACGTCGTGCCGATCAGGACGGGGCGGGACGTGCGGCAGACGGCCAGAAGCTGGTGACTCATCTTCTGGAGCAGCTGCTCCATCGCCGCGGAGCGATGCGCGATCATCGGACGCAGCTGCGCCGCGAGCACCTCCGGGTGAACGTCGGTAGGGCCGGGAAGGAAAAACTTCCCGAAGGCGGAGGTCACGCCGGGGTCCGCGCCAGCTGCTCCACGAGCCCGCCCACAACCACCTCGCTCGTCTTCACGAGGCGCACGCCCTCTTCACCCCATTCCTTCAACATCTGCTCGGCGACGTCCCGATCGATCGGCTTCATCGCATCGGTGACGGCGAACAGGCGGATGCTGGGCCGGTGTTGCAGGAACCCCTCGATCGCGTAGCGGTCGCACACGTCGAGCGCCACCCCGTAGAGCACCACGTCCTGCGGAGCGAGCGCATCCACCACCGGCAGGACGTTCGGGTTCGTGAAGACGTCGAACCAGTGCTTGTGAAACAGGATGTCGCCCGTGTGGGCGCGGACCCGGTCGGCGAGCGCCTTCGGGTCCTGCGGGTCCGGCTCGATGACCAACGGGTCGCGCAACGCGGTGGCCTCGATCTTCCGTTGACCGGGCGTGCCCCGCATGCAGTGCGGTGGAAAGGTTTCTTTCCAATCGGGGGTGTCCGAGAGCTCGCGGTGGCCCGCCACGTGGTCGTCCGCGCTGGCGAGGATACGAATGCCGTGACCATGCGCGTAGTCCGTCAGCCGCTTGAGGTTGGGGACGATGTGCTCGGCGTCCGGTACGTACAGCTTGCCGTCCGCCTTCATGAAGTCGTGCTGGGTATCGACATCCCAGAAGATGACCTGCCCCATGCGCTTGCTCCTCACCCGTTGAATCCCGCATCGGGGAATCTGCGCCTCGCTCGGTCCGGGCGCTACGGTTCCACCAAGGGTTCCACCATGTCCTGGTACGCCGCGGCGAACGCTAATCGCTGCACCATCGCCAATGCGGCGAGATCGCGCGCGGCGCGCACCGCCGGCCCCAGCACTTCGGGCAGCGAATCTTGGAGTCCCGCCAGCAACTCGGCGCGGCGGGCGACGACGCCGCCCACCAGCTCCGCCTCGGCATCGATCCACCCCGCCCCGATGGCGCGTACGCAATCATCGCGCAGCGGGATCGGGAGGGTGGAATCGTGCGCCCAGGCGACGAGGGTATCCAGACGCTCGGCGTCGCGCGCGATCGTCCGGAGCAGGCGTCGCGTTTCGAGCAGCCGGCCGAGCAGCGAATCGGCGCGGGCCGCGCCGGCCGCCGCGGCCGGACGCCGCGACGCGGGGAGGATGGCCGCCAGCTTTTCCAACGCGTCCCGCTCCAGCCGGACCCCCGTAATGGCCCGGAGCAACGGCGGGCCCGACTGCTGCTCGTGTCCCACCGTGACGACGGCCCGCAGCAGCCATTCGGCGAGCGACCCGTTGCCGGATTCTGCCGCACGGCGCGCTCGCGCCAGCACGGCGCGCGCGTGATACAGGACCGCGGGCCGCCCCGGTGCGTCCTCCGACACCTTCCACGTGCGCCCGGCGAACGACCGCACGGCGAGCAGCGAATCCACGGCGGGCCGGTCGGCGGCCTCGAGCCAGCGGGTGCGCGCCGCCGAGCCCTCGCGGAGCGTATCGCCGTACGCAATCGGTGACGGGGTGCGGCCCGAATCGTTCCACAACCGCCCGGCGAGTCGCAATACCTCCGTGGCGACGGGATCGGAGAGCGCGAAACTGTCCGGATCGTCGAGGACGGTGGTGCGCGGAAACCCCGCCGCGCGGAGCGTGTCGAGCGCGGCGGCAGCCGCCTGGCGTACCTCACCGGCGGCCTCGGGACTCTTGGCCCAGTTGATGGCGAGGATGATGCCGAGCACGGTGACCACCGCGCCCACGACGGCGCAGCCGCAGGCGCCGCGCACGATGGTCGAGTGGGTAGACGCGCGCATCGAGCCGAGCGGCTATTCGACGCGCTCCAGCCGCGGGTTGGGACGGTAGCTGCGCCCGACCTTCGCGCAGGGCTTTCCCTCTACCCGGACGATGTCGGCGGTGAAATCGTACCGCCCTTGGAACAGGCTCGATCCCACGCCGTACATGTCGACCGGCACGCCCTCTTCCTCGAATTGGCGGATCTTCTCCACCGTGAACCCGCCGGAGACCACGATTTTCACATGGTGGAACCCCTCGCGGTCCAGCGCACCGCGTACGTTGCACACGAGCTGGGGTGTGACCCCGGTGGGCTTGAACGAGCCCATCTGCGGCACGATGGATTTGTCGACGAGGGTTTCCGAGGTATCGAGCCGCACGCCGTAGAGGCGCTCGCCCAACCCGCGCGCGACCGCGAGCGAGGTGCCGACGCAGTCGTTCTCGAAATCCACGAGGGTGATCAGCCGTACGCCTGGCTCCATGTGCTCGGCGAACTTCAGCGATGCCCGCACGCTGTCGCCGCCATACGCGGCGATCAGGGCGTGCGGCACGGTGCCGACGCCCTCCGAGCCCCACCACGACGCCTGGGCGTCGGTGGAGACGCCGATGGCGCCGGCGATGTGGGCGGCGTAGCCGTCACCGGTCTGCACCAGCCAGTGATCGTGCCGCGCCGGGAAAAACATGACCTGCTTCGGCCGCGCCGCTTCCACGACGCGTCGCGTGTTGGTCCCGACCTTGGTTCGCCGCGCCAGCACGCCGAGGTACAGGGTCTCGAGGTTGGCGAACGCGTCGTAGGGCCCTTCGATCATCAGCACCGTCTCCCACGGCGCGATCTCGTCGCCGTCGTACAGGGCGTGCACGTCCAGCTCCTCCCACGACTGCGAGCTCGACTTGAGGATCGCGATCGCCTCGTCGCTTCCCCCCAGGTACGCGTGGGTCTTGCCGAACACCTGCATCGTGACCCGCGGGCGGTGGCGGTCCTTGAGCAGGACCTCGCGCGCCCGCACGAAATACTTGTCCGAGTAGTACCCCTCCCGCATCCGGTCGACCGGAAGGTGGAAGATGGACGGGTCGAGGCGAGGCTTGCGCGGCATAAAGTCTCGAGCCACAGCTAGAGCAGGTCTTCCATCACACGATAGCGCAGCATGCGCCGCTGCATCCAGCGCACCGCGAACGCGTCCGCGAGCGAACGGAACACGCGGTTCCACATCCCGTATTTCGTGGCCCCCACGCGCCGAGGCCGGTGCCGCACCGGCACCTCGGCCACGGTCCCGCCATGCATCTTCACGAGCGTCGGCAGGAAGCGGTGCATCCCGCTGAACAACGGCAGGTCGCGCACGGCGTCCGCGCGGAACGCCTTCAGCGAGCACCCGGTGTCGCGGATCGTTTCCCGGTTCAGCCAGTTGCGCACGCCGTTGGCGATGCGGCTCTGCACCTGCTTCCACAGCGTGTCTCGCCGGGCGGCGCGGTAGCCCGCGACCGCGGCGGCGCCACTCGTCGCCAGGGCGTCGAGCAGCGCCGGGATGTCCGCCGGATCGTTCTGCCCGTCGGCGTCCAGCGTCACGACGACGGCGCCGCGCGCCGCCCGGAATCCTGCCGCGAACGCGGCCGTTTGACCGGCGTTGGCGGCGAACGCAATGATGTGCAGCTCAGGGTGCGCCCGCTTGAGCGCCTTGAGCTGCGCGAGCGAGCCATCCGTCGAGCCGTCGTCCACCGCGACGATTTCGTAGCGCCGCCCCCCGACCGCGGCGGCGATCTCGTCCACCAACGGCGCGAGGTTGTCCCGCTCGTTGTAGACCGGAATCACCAACGAGACGTCAACCGGGATCGCCATGCTCGAGCTCGGGGGCGTCGGGGTACTTGGCACGGAGCTGCGCGAGCAGGATATCGGACTTCGCCGGGTCTTTTTGGTGCGTGCGATAGATCTCCGCGAGCCGAATCCCGATCAGGACCGCGTGATGGGGCTTCAGCCCTTGGGTCAGAAGGCGTTCGAGGCGCGCCGTCTGCTCGTCGATGGTGTAGTCCTGCTGCGGCAGCGAGACGTTCCCCGTCAGGTGGTTCGCGAGGAACCGGCCGGCCGGCTCGACCACCTGGCCGAGCAGTCCCCCGATGAAGCTCCAGGCCGCCCACAGAATGCCCGCCAGGGTGACGAGCCGCCATTCGAATTGACCGGTGGAGACGAGCACCAGCAGCAGCGCGGCCACGACGAGGAGCGTCGCCGCTCCGAGGATGCGGCTGACCACGACGCGGGGACTCGGAGCATCGTCACCGAACACGGCCGGAACGTAGAACTCCCGTGGCGCTTTGAGCAAGTTGACACGACCCCACGGCCGCGCTAATTCCAACCGGCCCAAGCCAAATCCCTGCGGAGTCTCCATGTCCCACGACGTGTCGCGCCGTGATTTCCTCGCGTCCGCGGCCGGCGGAGTCGCCGCCGGCGCGCTCGCCATCCCCCAACCGATGCGCCCGCCGCGGCCCCTGCCCGCCACGCGCGCCTGGGCGGCGCAGCCGGTGGTCATCTCGAGCGCCAACAGCCTCCTGCCGGTGCAGAAGGCGTTCGACTTGCTCCTGCAAGGCGCCGATGCGTTGGACGCGGTGGTGGAGGGCGTGAAGATCCAGGAGCTCGATCCCGCCGACCAGTCCGTCGGCTACGGCGGGCTCCCCAACGCGGATGGCGTGGTGCAGCTCGACGCCTCGTGCATGCACGGGCCCACGAAGCGAGCCGGGGCCGTGGGCGCGCTCGAGAACATCAAGACACCGTCCGAGGTGGCCAAGCTCGTGTTGAAATATACGAACCACCTCTTCCTGGTCGGGGAGGGCGCCAAACGCTTCGCGCTGTCCTACGGCTTCACCGAAGAGAACCTGCTCACCGACGCCTCGCGGCAGGCCTGGCTGGAGTGGCGCGCCAACCTGAATCCCCGTGACAACTGGCTCGACGTCCCGGCGCGGACACCGATGGTGGTGCGCCCGCCCACGGGAACCATCAACTGCGACGCGGTGACGCCCACCGGCGACATCGCCTCGGTGACCACCACCAGCGGCCTGGCCTGGAAGATTCCGGGTCGCGTCGGCGACAGTCCGGTCATCGGCGCGGGCCAGTATTGCGACAACGAGGTCGGCGCGGCGGGCTCGACCGGCCGCGGCGAATCGAACATCATGGTGTGCGGTGGCTTTCTCACCGTCGAGCACATGCGGCGCGGTATGAAGCCCACCGACGCCTGCCTCGAGACGCTGCGGCGCGTGGTCCGCATGAGCGAGGCGCGGCTGCTCACCACCGACGGCAAGCCCCGGCTGCAGCTCACCTTCTACGCCGTCAACAAGCGCGGCGAGTTCGGGGCGGCGTCGCTCTATCCGAGCCGCTTCGCCGTGCACGACGGAACCCAGGCCGGCGCTCGGTTCGTGGACACCTCCCACCTCTACGAAGGGCCAGTCCCCTCCTGAGCGTGCCGCGCTTCGTCCTGTGGCTCCCGCTGCTCGGCTCCGCCCTTTCCGCCCGGGCGACGGCGCAGCAGCAGGAAGCCGCCCCGATTTGGGACGTGACCTACACCCCGTACGGCTACTACAGCTCGATTGACGGTTGGTGGCTCGCCGGGTTCGTGCGCTACTACAGCCCGATCGGGTTCCGCGAGCGCCCCGAGCCGAACCGGGCCGCCTTCACGCTGACCGGGGGCGCCAGCACCCAGGGCAGCTCCCTCGTGGACTTCGACGCGCAACTCCCGGCCCTGTGGGAGGGCTGGCGCGTCGCCCTTACCGCCACCGCGGCACGGGCCAACCGGTTGGGCTACTTCGGCATCGGCAACGACACCCGATGGGAAACCGACAGCGCTACGCCCGCCAATCCGTACTTCTACGAGGTGAGCCGCACGTCGCAGCTCGCCCGGCTCACGATCCAGCGGCGCCTCGTCGGCCCACTCCGCGCACTCGTCGGGGGCACGCTCGAGCGCACCACCTTTCGCGTGCTCCCCGGGGACGGGGTGTTCGCACGCGATCGCGCCGCCGGCGCGGCCGACGCGCAGCCGTACAACGATGCGACGCTGCGCGCCGGTCTCGCGGTCGACACGCGCAACAACGAGCTCGACCCGCACACCGGGGTGTACGCCGAAGGGCTGTACGCGACCGCGCGACGGTACACGCGCACGACCCTCGGGGTGCAGGCGTACGCGAATCCGTTCGAGAAGCTGGTGCTGGCAGGCCGGGTGATCGGCGAGCGGATCCGCGGCACACCCGGCACCTCGGTGCTGCAGACGATCGAGTCGTCGGGTCGGCCCTACATCGGCTTGGGCGGCTACCGCTCGCTGCGCGGCTACTACGACTCGCGCTTCATCGGCCCCCACAAACTGCTGGGCGGCCTCGAGGCGCGCTACGCGCTGTTGTACGCGCCGACCATCTTCGAGCTGAAACTCGTGGGGTTTTACGATACCGGCCGCGTGTTCGGAGCCGGCGAGGACCTGCGCCTGACGACGAATGGGCTCCACTCGAGCGGCGGGGGCGAGCTGATGCTCCGCCTGGGCCGCAACGGCGTGCTCGTGATCGGAGCCGGGTTCGGGGAGGACGGGGGGCAGTTCTTTTTCGGGAGCACGTGGAGTTACTGATAGCGGACAGCGCTTGTCAAACTTCTCGGATCTCGATTCCCCGCTTTCGCAGCTCGTCGAGAT
>JBOHSO010000151.1:0-2623 GCA_050921685.1 Gemmatimonadales bacterium | reverse complement strand
CGCGAGGTACGCGCGCAGGGCGTCGGCGATCGGGACACCCATCTCGATCACCGCTCCGGCGTTGCGGATCATCGGGGCGACGATGTCGCGATCGCGCTCGAGCGCGTGCACCGGTCCGACCGTCGTCGCCTCCTCCCCGGTCCCGAGCCACGCCTTGGAGATGACGCCGGTCCGCACCCAGCGCTTCAGCGTGATGTCGTGCAGTCGGGTACGCAGCAAGCCGGCGTACAGCTCGCGCAGCTCGTCCCGCGAGAGCCGCGCCACGAGGGCGGCCCGGTCGGAGTGGCCCATGACCGTGTTGCGATACGCGCGTACCAGCGCGGCGTCCGGCCGCCAGGCGACGTATTCCGGCGGATCGAAGGCGGGGAAACGCTTCATAGCGGCGTGGTCCGCTGGAACCGTCCCAGGAACAGGTACCCGTCCACGGCCTCTCGCAGGGAGAACCGTCGCGGCACGAACTCCAGGCTCATCCCCTCCTGGACGATCGGCATCAGCGGCTCGGGGACGACGTCCACCGTCGAGTCGAGGGCGACGGCGAACGGCGCACGCAGGCCGGCCCGCTCGGCGAGCGGAAACAGCTGAGTGGCGCCGGTGCTGAGCTCCCCCCCGCCGGACGCGCCGTCGCTGAGAATGGTGTAGACGTCCACCCCGCGCGCGGCGAGCAACCCGCCGGCCCACCCATCAAGCGTCAGCCCGGCCCCTCGGCCCGACACGCGCGCCGTCACCCGCTTCAGGCCGTGGTAGCCGCCGAACAGCACGAGGAGATGGGCGTCCGGACCGAGCCGCTCGAGGGCCTGCGCCAGGTTGGCGGCAAGGCCCAGGTCGCGGTTGGCGAAGGCTTGGAGGGCCATCCCCACGGAAAGCGCGGGGATCGGCCAGCCCGGGACGTCGGCCGCCACCAGGGCGATGGGAGCGGCACGGCCGGGGCCGTGGTTGTGACGCCACGCGGAGCGGTAGATGCCCAGGTACTCCCGCGATGCCCCCCACACGACGCGCAGGGTGACCGGGTGGTCGAGCAGGATCGTCGTGTCCTCGGGATCGGAGGCGAGGTAGCGATCGATCACCCCCTGCTGGTCACGGCCCACCTCGAGCGCCACGGCGCTGAGCGCCCCCTCCCTGACGTGCGCGGCGATCACCTCCTGGACGATGCGCTTCGGCTCCGCGGCGGGATGGATGTCGCCCAACATGACGACCCGATGGCGGCGCAAGGCGGCGAGCACGAAGGCGACGGGATCGGCCCTCCCCCCTCGCAGTGAGGCTACAAGCGACGCGGTGCCCGAATCGGGCACCGCGATCTGGAGCAGGAGGCAGGCGACGGCGATCACGGCACGCCGGCTGCGCTCCGCACATGCGCGGAGAGGTAGGCACGGTGGAGTCGGCCATGGTTTGAAACACGTAGGTGCAGCAGTTCGTGGACGATCACGTACTCCCGAAAACGCTTTGGTTTGGTGAGCAGTGCCGTGGCGAAACTTACTCGTCCCGCGCGCGAACACGATCCCCACTTCCTCGTCATCGGCTGGATGCGGATCTGACGGGGATGCACTCGCAGTCGCTCCGCCCAGCGCGCGACGAGCGCCCGAAAGATCTCTCTATTTGCTGCGCGCCGCCCGTTCTGTGGTTTCATTGGTCGCGGGACAAGCCCAATACGCGCTCGGCCAGCTCGATCATCGGCCGCCCCGATACGATCCGGAGCAGCGCTTTGTACGTCTCGGCCTTGAGTTGACGGAACTCGTCCGCGCTGGCGCCGGCGTTCGGGAAACGACCTTGCACGGCTGCGAGGTCCCGCGCCATCGCGAGGGCAACGCTCGGATAGTCGCGCCGCAGAATCCAGTAGATCCCGAACGTCTGGGGATTGAGCCCGGTCTCCCGGCGCACCCGGTCCGCCTCCACCTTCTCGGCAACCAGTGCCTCGATCTGCGTCAGCGCGTCCTCCGTCGAGACGCGGCGCTGTTCGAGTACTTCGAGCACCGCAGTGGCGCGCTCGCCGATTGAGAGCAGGTGCGGCTGCACGGCTGCCTCCTGCTCCGCCGCCTCCTCGAGGGCGCGAACGAGGTTCACCACCTTCCCAGAATCGTTGCCCGGCCGGCGCTGCAAAGCCTCCAGCGCTTCGGGGGTGAAGTCCACCGTCCGGGTGATCCGATAGCCGCCGGCGATGGTTGCACTCTCCCGCACCAGCCGCTCCGTCTTGTGCGCCACGTCGCCATAGTAGAACTCCTTCGCCCCATAGGCATTGCGAAGCATGACGTACAGATCTGCCAGGCGGTTGTATGGGGCGATGTAGTCCCGCAGCTCAGGCGAGGGTGAGAGCACCTCGTACAATCCTTCAATGTCCTTGAACAGCTCCGCGAACCGCCGACGCGCGTCGGGATCGAGGAATGTCTCGTACAATAGTCGATCGAGCACGGCGTCGTCGCCATCGGCGCCGGTCATTTTCGCGAAGTACTCCCGGGCCGGCCCGTCCATCAGCTCGCGGAACTTGGCGAGCAGCACGTCCAGGTCCTCGATGACCCCGCTGACGTCCTTGTCCTGGAACGCGAGCGCCTTGTTCAGCTCCCTGAGCACCCCCACGAAGTCCACGACGAGCCCGCAGGGCTTCTTGTTGCCGTCTGCGTCTTCGTACGGG
>JBOHSO010000150.1:0-2585 GCA_050921685.1 Gemmatimonadales bacterium | reverse complement strand
GGACTGCCCAAGGGGGGGTCCGGGGGGGTATCCAAATGGGTGAAGTCGAAGACGATCGATTGCAGGGGGACGCCCCGCAGACTCTGGAAGCTGACGCCCGTCACGTTCGCACCGACCAGTAACTTATTCCGACCTAGCGTCTGCGAGCGTTCTCCAAACACGGGCCCTGAGGACACCGAGGTCTTGACCGGCAGCGCTCCTACGAAGGTGAACGTGGCACCGCTGCTCGTCGCGCTGATCGGGACGTTGGAGACGCTCACGCCGATCGCGTCGGTGAGAAAGCCGATGATGCTTGTTTGCCCGGTGACGAGCGCGGTAATGAAGTGGTTTCCGTGTTGCGTCGGCAGTCCTGGGTAAAGGCACAGGGGTACGTTGCCGCACCCGGCCCCCCCGAAGCGGAACAGCTCCTGGACTTTGCTGCGCAGGGATTGTGAGTGCAGCGGTGTTGCGATCAGCAGCAGGAGGGCGAGACCTGGTCCAAAGCGGCGCGCCATACGGCCTCCAGTAAGGAACGCAATGCGAGGGCTGCGTTTAGCCCGGCGAACATATCACCAACAGTGACCCGAGGCCAGCGCTCGACCGGCGATCAGGTCACGCCCTCCCGCACCCATCTGTCCACGCCATCCACGAGCTGCGGCAACAGCGCGTCGATCTGCTCCCGCTCCGCATCGGTGAACGGGGACAACACGAAATCCTCCGGCTCGCCGGCGGGGAGGGGGCCGACGCCGACGCGCAGACGGGCGTAGTCCGGCGACTGCAAGGCGCCCTCGATGCTCTTGAGCCCATTGTGCCCCCCGGCGGAGCCCGCGGTGCGCAGGCGGAATGTACCGAGGGGAATATTGAAATCGTCCGAGATCACGAGCAGGTCGGTGGCGGGCACGAACGCCGGGTCGGCGCGCAGCGACGCGAGCGCCGCGCCGCTGCGGTTCATCATCGTGGTGGGCTTCAGGACCTGAACGCGCACCCCGGCGACTTCCCCCGCTGAGACGCGGGCGCGCTCGCCGCGCCGGAAGGGAGGGAATCCCCAGCGCGCGACGAGCGCGTCCGCCACCCAGAAGCCCGCGTTGTGACGCGTCGCCGCGTACTCCGGGCCCGGGTTGCCCAGCCCGACGACGGCGCGCAAGGGGCGCTAGCCTTCTTTGCCGCCCTTGGGCTTCTCGGCCTTCTCGACCTTGGGCTTGGCCTCGGCGGCCGGTTTGCCCTCGGCCTCGCCTTCGCCCGCTTCGCCTTCCTCTTCACGCGGCTTGCGGATCAGCTCGGGCTCGGCCACCTCGGCCGCGGTCTCCGGCGTGGGCGCCGCGACCTCCTCGGTACGCGGCGGCACGACCGTGGCGATCGTCAAGTCGGCGTGGGTGAGGATCGTGGCGTTCGGGATGCTCAGGTCGCGCACGTGCACCGAGTGGCCGATGGTGAGCACGGTGACGTCCAGCTCCACGCGGTCGGGGATGTGCTCGGGCAACACTTCGATTTCGACTTCGCGGGTCACCTGGTCGAGCACGCCGCCCGCATTGCGCACGCCGTCGGGGGTGCCGACGAGGTGCACCGGGACCTTGAGCGTCACTTTCTCGTCGGCGTGAATCTCGTAGAAATCCACGTGGATGATGTCCGGGCGTACCGGATGGCGCTGGATCTCGCGGATCAGCGTCCGGGCCTTCTTGCCCTCGAGGGTGAGCTCGATGATCGTGCTGGCGGGCTCGACACCGGTGAGCGCCTGCTCGAGCGCCTGGGCGTCCACCTCGAGCGGCTGGCTCGGGCGGCCGTGTCCGTAGATCACGGCGGGCACTTTCTTCTGGAAACGGGTTTGGCGCGCCGCGCCCTTGCCGGTGGCCGCGCGGGGATGCGCCGTGAGGCTGACGAACTGTGCCATAGGTCCATCCTCGATGCAATCAGCCGTCCGCACGGCCGGTCAGTCGAATAGCGCGCTGACCGACTGATTGGAGTGCTCGTACCCGATCGCCTTCGCCATCAGCGCGGCGATCGACAGGACCTTCAGTTTCTCGAACTGCCGCTCCTCGGGAAGACGGATCGTGTTGGTGACAGTCACTTCCTCGATGGGCGAGGCCCGCAACCGTTCCACTGCCGGACCCGAGAGCAGCGCGTGCGACGCGAATGCGAACACGCGCTTGGCGCCGAGCCGCCGCAGGGCGGCGGCCGCCTCGGTGATCGTCCCCGCCGTGTCGATCATGTCGTCGGGGATGAGACAGTCATGCCCCTCGACCTCGCCGACCACATTCACCACTTCGGCGATGTTCGCCGACGGCCGCCGCTTGTCGATGATCGCCAGCGACGCATTGAGCCGTTTGGCGTACCCGCGGGCCATCTTGGCGGATCCGACATCCGGCGCCACCACCACCGGCTCGTGCAGCGCCTTCTGCCGATAGTGCGACACGAACACCGGGGCCGCGTACAGGTGGTCCACCGGGATGTCCCAGAACCCTTGCAGCTGGTGGGAATGGAAATCCATTCCCAGCACCCGGTCCGCGCCCGCATGCGTGATCAGGTTCGCCATCAACTTGGCGCTGATCGCCACGCGCGGCTGGTCCTTGCGGTCCTGGCGCGCATACCCGAAGTAGGGCAGCACGGCC
>JBOHSO010000149.1:0-1617 GCA_050921685.1 Gemmatimonadales bacterium | reverse complement strand
CGATCGTCGAGCCAGCCGTGGCTTTCGACTACGCCGCCATAGAGGAATGGCACGATTGCCAGCCCGCTTCCGAACACCACGGCACCCGCCTTGGTGAAAAACCAGAGGATCTCGGCGAGCCGCCCGGGGGTGTCGCCGCCGACGCCGAGTGGGACAGCGAGCACGAGCGTCGCCGCGCTGGTCGGCCGCCACAGGCCCCGTGCCGCCACCATTGTGATGCCGCTGAGAACAATCACCCAGAGGAGCTCTGTGGAGGTGATGGCGACCATCAGGGCGTTGACTGTAGCGAGGGCCCACAACAGGCGGTCGCGGCGCAGGGTGAGGCGCAGCAGCTTCACGGCACTGCGCGCGATGATGGCGATGACCGCGGCGGCAACGCCGTAGAACGCGCCGCGCATCCACGGCAGGCCGCCGAATTCGACGTACAGCACGGATAGAGCGATCACCATCACGAACGAGGGGCCGATGAAGGCGAGCCCCGCGAGCGTGGCGCCGGCCACGCCGCCCCGCAGCCAGCCAAGATAGATGGCGAGCTGGGCGGCGAGCGGCCCCGGAGCGAGCTGCGAGAACGCCAGCCCCTCGGCGAACTCGGCCGCCGTAAACCAGCGGCGGCTCTCGACCAAGTCGCGCTGCATGTATCCGACCAGCGCGATCGGCCCCCCGAATCCCAACGTGCCGAGCCGGAGAAAGTACGCGCAGAGCTCGGCGGTACGAGCGGTCACACGCGCTTTCGTCTGAAATGGGCGTAGAGATCGTCCCACAGGGCCGCGCCGCGCTCGATACGCGCCGTGTCGTCGGCGTGGGCGGTGACGACGCCGTGGACGAGCGTGGCGATGCCCGCCACCTCCGGGCGGCCGAACTTGTCGTCCTTGCAGTCGATGTCGTGCACGATCTCGGCGATGGCGCCGAGCGCCCGGTCCACCAGGCCGAAGCGAGCCGTGAGAGTCTCGAACGTGCAGCGGTCGCCCTCGTGCGTGTACTCGCCATCGAACATGTCGAACCGCAGCTCGCCGGGCTCGGGACGGTACGCCCGGGCCGTGACGAACTTCACGCGAGCCTCGGGATCGATGAAGCGCCGGATCAACCAGGCGCTGGCCAGGCGGTCCACATGCACGTCGGTGCGCGTGACCCAGGTGCGTCCCGGGGCCACACGGTCGGGGGTCGCGGCGGCCTCCGCCGTGGTTTCCGCAGGCGGGCGCTCGAACCGCGCACCCAGCTCCGCGTCGGTCACGCCGGCGACGAACGTCACCTCGCATACGGCGGCTTCGCCACCGTCGGCCACGATCTCGCGCGTCAGCCACTCGAAGTCCTCCCGGGCCTCAGCCGTGTTGGGCAGCACGTACACCGAGTTCTTCAGGGGGGCCGCGCCCAGGCCACGCAGCCGACGCCGGACTTTGACGCGCAGGTAGTCGGGCTTGGGAGGGAGTCGGTGCACCAGCAGCAGCCACCGCGGGGGCTGCGGGGGGGCTTGCGAATCTGATGAATCTCTTGAATCATTCATCTGATTCAATAGTATCACCCAGGCGCAAGCCGGTCAACTGACGGAAGGGATCAACTCGTGGAACCGACCGTCGTGCTCACGCGTCGCGACGTCGCACGCTTGCTGGACCTCGATAC
>JBOHSO010000148.1:0-6447 GCA_050921685.1 Gemmatimonadales bacterium | reverse complement strand
GGTGCGCACCGCCCCGGTGCCGGCATCGAGCAGATAGAGCGAATCGCCGATCGTCGCGACCGCGATCCCCTCGGCCGTCGGGACCGGGGCTGCGCGTGCCCCGCGCCCCAGGGTCCGCCGCCAGCGCTGCGTCCCGCTGGCCGCTTCCAGCGCCACCACGTCGCCTGCGTCGGTCACCGCGAGCACCAGATCCCCCGTCAGGGCGAGCGACGCGGTGATGCCACCGATGCGCGCCGTCCACGCCGGCTTCCCGGTGCGAAGGTAGAGCGCCACGACGCAGCCGTCAGGGGCCGCCTGCGTGGCGGCGTACACGCGTCCGCCCGCCAGTAGCGGAGCGTTGGCGACAGGGCCCGGGACGCGCCGGCGCCAGATCACCCGGCCGGTGGCGCGCTCCAGCAGCACCACGGCGCGGTCGGAGGTCCCGAGCACGATGACGCTCGAGCCGATGGCCGCGCCGCCCGGGATCGCCCGTCCGGCGTCGGCGCGCCATACGGTCCGGGGCTCGGCGGCGAGCGATTCGCGCGCCGACGCGTCGTGGCGTGGCGAGCCGAGGTACGTGCGCCATCCCGCTTCGTCGCGTTCGGGTCCGAGTCGCGCCGCCGTCACGCATGCCGTCGCGTTGACAGCCCACAGGGCCGCCACTAGTATGCCGCCCCTATGCCGGACGCGCGTCGCATCGAAGCGCTGCCCGCGCTCGTGGGGCAGACGGTGATTGTGCGCGGGTGGGTGATGACCACGCGCTCGAGCGGCAAGATCGCCTTCGTGGTGCTGCGCGACGGCACAGGCTACCTGCAAGCGGTCCTCTCCAAGAAAGAGGTTGCGGACGCGGCGTGGGCGACCTTCGGCCGTCTCACCCAGGAGACCGCGTGCGAGATCACCGGGGTGGTGCGCGCCGACTCGCGCGGTCCCGGTGGCGTCGAGCTCTCGGCGACCGACCTGCGCATCATCGGGACCAGTCCCGAGTTTCCGATCACCCCGAAGGAGCACGGCACCGCGTTCCTGTTCGAGCACCGGCATTTGTGGCTGCGCAGCCGGCGCCAGGTCGCGATCGCCCGCGTGCGTCACGAGGTGATCCAGGCGATCCGCGATTTCTTCTACGAGCGCGGGTTCATCCTGGTCGATACGCCGATTCTCACCGGCTCGATCGGCGAGCACGCGGGAACCCTGTTCGCCACCGAGTATTTCGATCTGGGGAAAGCCTATCTCGCCCAAACCGGCCAACTGTACGTCGAGGCGGCCGCCGCCGCCCTGGGGAAAGTCTACTGCTTCGGGCCGACGTTTCGGGCGGAAAAGTCGAAGACCCGCCGCCATCTCACCGAGTTCTGGATGGTGGAGCCCGAGGTCGCCTGGAACGACTCCAACGACAATATGGTGCTCCAGGAGCAGTTCGTCGCGTCCATCGTGGCGCGCTGCCTCGAGCGCCGGAAACCGGAGCTGGCCGAGCTGGAGCGCGACACGACGCTGCTCGAAGCGTGCGTCCCCCCGTTCCACCGAATTTCTTACACCGACGCGGTCGAAAAGCTCAAGGCGCTGGGCTCCCAAATGCAGTGGGGACAGGACCTGGGGGGCGAGGAGGAAACCCGGCTGGCGAAACAATTCGATCGGCCGGTGATGGTGTTCAACTACCCCAAGGCGGTGAAGGCCTTCTATATGAAGGAGAACCCCGCCGACCCGCGCACCGTGCTGAACAACGACATGCTAGCGCCCGAAGGCTATGGGGAGATCATCGGCGGCAGCCAGCGCGAGGACGACTACGACCGGCTGCTCACCCGGATCCGGGAAGAAGGGCTCCCGGAGGAGTCCTACGGCTGGTATCTGGACCTCCGGAAATACGGCACGTTCGTCCACGCGGGGTTCGGCCTTGGAGTCGAGCGGACGGTAGCGTGGATCTGCGGCATCCCGCACATCCGCGAAGCGATCGCGTTTCCGCGGACGTTGTACAAACTCTGGCCTTGAGACCGGACGGGCGGGCGGAGGCTGGGCATGTACGTAATCGTCTGGGAATTCGAGCCGAAGGGCGGGCGAGAACGCGAATTCGAGCGCGTCTACGCGCCCGATGGCGATTGGGCGGCGCTGTTCGCACGCAGTCCCGAGTTTCGCGGCACCGAGCTGTTGCGGCCCGCTGACGGATCGCGTTATCTGACCGTCGATCGGTGGTCGTCGGCCGAAGCGTTCAATGCATTTCGCGACCGGTGGCGGGCCGACTACGAGGCGCTGGACCGGACCTGTGAGGGACTCACGGCGCAGGAGACGCTGATCGGGCGGTTCGACACGGCGTAACGCCCCGGGTCAGCCGCCCTGCTTGACCTCTTCCCACAACGTATCGAGCTCATCCAGGGTCGCGACGCCCACTTCCACGCCGCGCTCGCGGGCAATGCGCTCGACCTCCTCGAACCGCTCCCGGAACTTCTTGTTCGCGATCTCCAACGCCTGATTCGGATCGACGCCGAACTTGCGGGAGAGGTTCACCGCGGCGAAGAACAAGTCGCCGATTTCGATCTTCACCCGGTCCGGGTCGCGGGCCTCGGCGGCCTCTTCCAGCTCGGCCATCTCTTCGCGCACCTTGGCCAACGGCCCGTTCGCATCGGGCCAATCGAACCCCACGCCGGCCGCCCGCTCCTGCAGGCGCAACGCCATCAGCAGAGGAGGCAGATGCGGCGGCACCCCGGCGAACGCGCTGCGACCGCTGGGCCCGCTGTCGCGCCGTTTGCTGCGTTCCCAGGAGTCCGCGGGCGCGGCGCCGTCTCCCGTGAGATGGGCGTGGCGCCGCCGCACCTTCTGCTCCAGGGCGCGCACCACCGTCTCGGCGTCGAACTGGCTGCGCTCCTCCGCCAGCACGATCTGAAACGAGAGGTGCAGCAGCATGTCGCCCAACTCCTCGCGTAGCTGCAGTGGATCGCCGCTCGCAATGGCGTGGTCGAGCTCCAGCACCTCCTCGACGAGGTATGGGCGTAGCGTGAATGGGGTCTGGACCCCGCTCCACGGAGAGCGCTTCCGCAGCTCCCGCACGAGCGCCAGCACGCGTCCAAGCGCTGAATCGCCTTGCATTTAGCCTCCGGGCGGGATATATACCGCGGCCTGTGACCGTGTCAATGAGCGGGCGCGACAGCCGCGCTTGGGTCGAGGTCGACCTCGCTGCCGTAGTCGAAAACGCCCGCGCCGTGGCACGCATCGCGGGCACGCGGCTCCTCCCGATCGTCAAGGCGAACGCGTACGGTGTAGGAGCCGTCGCCGTGTCCAAGGCCCTCGAGACAGTGGATCCGTGGGGGTACGGCGTCGCGACGAAGGACGAGGGGGCCGAGCTCCGGGCGGCGGGCATCACGCGGCCGATCCTCGTGTTCATGCCGCCGCGTCCCGACCTGTTCGATGCGTATCACGCTCACGGGCTCACGCCGGTGCTGGGCGACGCCGAAAGCCTCCGCGCATGGCACGATCGCGGTCCGCGTGGCGGGGCGTTCCACCTGGAGATCGACACCGGCATGGGACGCTCGGGCGTCCGGTGGGACGAGGTGGACGGCTTCGGCGGGCTGCTCGACACGCCGTCGCTCGAGGGGTGCTACACCCAGTTTCACTCCGCGGACCGGCCCGATGGATCGGCGGAGGCGCAGCTGGAGCGCTTCCTCCAGGCCGTAGGGCGGTTGCCGCGGCGCCCGGCGCTGCTGCATGTGGCGAACAGCGCGGCGGCGCTGCGTGACCGCAAGTTCGCGTTCTCGATGGTGCGGCCCGGCATGTACCTCTACGGCGAATCTCCTGGCGGCAAGTTGCCGCAGGGGCAGCCGGTGGTGAGCCTGCGCGCCCGGGTGGTGAGCATCCGGAGGTTGCGGCGCGGGGAGAGCGTGAGTTACAACGCTTCGTGGACCGCCCCGCGCGATACGACGGTCGCGACCATCGGGATCGGCTACGCCGATGGCCTGGCGCGGCACCTGGGCGCAAGCGGGAACGCCTGCGCCCTGCTGAACGGGACGCGCTGTCCGTTCGTCGGGCTGGTCACGATGGACCTGTCGATGCTCGACATCGGCACCGCCCCTGCCCGGGTGGGCGACGTAGCGACCTTGATCGGACCCGCGGAGTGCGGCGGCATCACGCTGGGCGAGTTCTCGGCGTGGAGCGGCAAGGACCCGCGCGAGATCCTCACGGGGCTCGGTCCCCGGCTGCCGCGCGTGCACCGGTGAAGCGCGCCGCCATCATCGTGTTGGACGGTGTGGGGATCGGCCAGGCGCCCGACCAGGACGCGTACGGCGACGCCGGATCGGATACCTTGGGCAACGTGGCGCGGGCCGTCGGGGGCCTGCGGCTGCCTAACCTCGAGCGCCTGGGCTTGGGTCTGTGCCGCCCGCTTGCGGGGATCGGCCGGCCCGAGCGGCCGGGGGCGGCGCACGGAGTGGCGCTGCCGCGGTCGCAGGGGAAGGACAGTACGACGGGTCACTGGGAGATCTGCGGGGTACTGCTCGACCAGCCGTTTCGCACCTATCCGCGGGGCTTTCCGCCAGCACTGTTGGAAGAGTTCGCGCGCCGTACCGGCCGGGGGTGGATGGGGAACAAAGCAGCCTCGGGGACCGCGATCGTCGCCGAGCTGGGGGCAGAGCACCAGCGGACCGGGCAGTGGATCGTGTATACCTCGGCGGACTCCGTGTTTCAGGTGGCCGCGCACGAGGAGACCGTGCCCCTGGCGGAGCTGTATCGCGCCTGCGGCATCGCGCGCGACATGCTGGTGGGGGAGCACGCGGTGAGCCGGGTGATCGCCCGGCCGTTTCTGGGGAAGCCTGGGAGCTACGAACGGACGGCGCGACGCAGGGATTTCTCCATCGAGCCAGTCGGGACGACGCTGCTCGACCGGCTGTCAAGGGCGGGGGTGCCGCGCGTCGGAATCGGCAAAGTGGACGACCTGTTCGCGGGGCGAAGCATCACGAGCGAGCACACCCCGACCAACGGCGACGCCTACCGGCTGATCGAGCGGGCGCTCGACACGCTGGCGACCGGGTTCATTTTCGTGAACGTGATCGAGTTCGATCAGAGCTGGGGGCACCGCAACGACGTCCCGGGGTTTCACCAGGGATTACTGGAGCTCGACGGCTGGCTGCCGCGCCTCGAGGCGCGACTGTTGGAGGACGATCTGATCATCATCACCGCCGACCACGGCAATGACCCGACCACGCCGTCCACTGACCACTCGCGCGAGGCGGTGCCGGTCCTCGCCCTCGGGCCCCGCGTGCGCCCGGTGGCGCTCGGGGAGCGCGCCAGTTTCGCAGATCTCGGCGCGACGGTAGCGGAGTTTTTCGGTGTGCCGCCGCTCGCGGCCGGGCGCTCGTTCCTCTCGGAGGGGTGGGCGTGAGCGCCGAGCTGGTGCGACGCGCGCGCGAAGTGATGGAGCGCGCCTATGCGCCCTACAGCAAGTTTCACGTCGGGGCCGCGATCGAGGCGGACGACGGCTCGATCCACGTCGGGTGCAATGTGGAGAACGCCTCCTACGGGCTGACGATCTGTGCCGAGCGGATGGCCGTGGGTGCGGCCGTGGCGGCGGGCAAGCGCCGCCTGGTGCGGGTGGCGGTGGCGAGCGCGGTGGAGCCGCCCGCCACACCGTGCGGCGCCTGCCGCCAGCTCCTGGCCGAGTTCGGATTGGATCTCGAGATCCTCGCGGTGGGGCCGAAGAGCGAGCGGCGCTGGAAGCTGCGCACCCTGCTGCCGGAAGCGTTCACCCGGGAGTCGCTCACGTGAGCCGCCACGGCTTTCGTGTAGCATCGGGCGTCGCCGCGCTCGGGCTCGCCGCGGTGGCATGCTTCCAGGACATCACGTCGCCCGCCGGCTGCCCCGAGTTCTGTCCCGGCGGGCAGATCGTCACGATCGAATCGCTGCTGGCCACCGCCATCGATCGCGATTCGTCATTTCGGGGGTACGTGGAGCAGCACGAGGCCGCCGTGATGCTCGCGGCAACCCTGCCGACGATAGACAGCCGTCCGGTTTTCGAGACCGGGACGGTCGCGACGCGGCTGCGCATCATGACGACCGGCAGCGACACCAGCACCGGGCCGATCGTCGTGGACTCGTCGCAGCTGTCCCTCACCCTGGTGCGGCGCGACACCGCCGCGCACAACCTCCGGCTCGCGTTCTACCGCTTGCCGGTGGGCGTCGACAGCACGAGCACGTTCTCCGGGCTGGCCGCAGCCTTTGCCGGTTCTCCGGTGCGCGTCGTGAACATCGACAGTCTGCTCGCGCTCCCCGGCCGTCGCGACTCCGTCACGGGCGACAGCGTCGAGAGCGTGGACTCGGTGCGACAGTCGGTTCGCCTCACGCTCAAGTTCGACACCCTCCAGCTGCCCTTTGTCGTAGCCGACAGCGGGAAGCTGGCGTTGGGGGTCCGCGTCACCGCGGACACGCTCGCCCGGGTTGCGCTGGGTTCGAGCAACGGCGGAGAAGGCCCCAGCCTGCGATGGTTCAACAGCGTGGATT
>JBOHSO010000147.1:0-6097 GCA_050921685.1 Gemmatimonadales bacterium | reverse complement strand
GTGAACGCCCGTACCGGCGCCGATGGCATCCTCGCTGTGGGAGGCGGTTCGGCGATCGGGCTCGCCAAGGCGATCGCGGCGCGCGCTCCTCGTCCCGTGATCGCCGTCCCGACGACCTACTCGGGATCCGAGATGACGGCCATCTGGAGCACCACCGATGCGGGTGGCAAGCGCACCAGCCGCGATCGACACGTGGCGCCCCGAGCGGTGCTCTACGAACCCGCCCTCGCCGTCACGCTCCCGCCGGCCGTCAGCGCCGCCAGCGGAATGAACGCGGTGGCCCATTGCGTGGAGGCGCTCTACGCCGTCGAAGCAAACCCCGTCGCCTCGCTGTTGGCCGAGGCAGGGTTGCGCACCCTCGCCCAGACCCTCCCTCGGGTGGTGCGCCAGCCGGCCGATCTGCAAGCACGAGCCGATGCATTCCTGGGCAGCCATTTCGCCGGGCGCGCGCTCGATTTGACGACCATGGGGTTGCACCATCAGCTCTGCCACATTCTGGGCGGCACCTTCGGGCTGCCGCATGCGCTCACCCATGCGATCGTGCTGCCCCACGCGGTGGCGTTCAACGGGAGCGCCGCGAAGGGGGCGCTCGAGACGGTGGCGGATGCGCTCGGCAACAGGCCCGCCTGGACCGGACTGGATGCCCTGAACCGCGCGCTGGGCATCACCCAGACCCTCGCCGATCTTGGCCTGCGACGGGAGGACATCGATCGCGCAGCCGACCTCGCTGCGCAGCGTCCCTATCCCAACCCGCGACCGGTAACCCGTGACGGCATACGCGTCGTGCTGGAGGCGGCGTTCACGGGTGCGGCGCCTGCGCCGATCTGACCTTCCGCTAGTGCACGGTCCTGGCGACGCCGACCGCGCGCGCCAGGGCCACCCGCACCGCTGCTGCCGCGAAGCGGGCGTCGATGTCCGTATCCCGCGCCCGGATCAGTGACGACTGGGCGTCGATCACCTCGATATTCCCGGCCACGCCCGCCGCGAACCGCTCGCGGGCCTGATCCAGCTCCTGATGCGCGAGCCGCAACCGCTCCGCTGCGATGGCCAGCTGCTGCTCCGCCGATCCCCGGTCGAGGAGGGCGGCGTCTACGTCGGCGGCGATCTGATCACGCAGCTCGTCGGCCCGCACGGCCGAGGCCTGCACCACCGCCCGCTGCTCCGCCCGGCGCCCCTCGCGCCGGAAGCCGTCGAGAATCGGAACCGTGACGGCGACCGCGATCTGACGCGTGGCGATGGCGTCGCCGGGCGCGGTTCCGTTCGCCCCCAAATCCGCCGCGAGCGCGACGCGCGGCAGGCGCTCGGCCGAGATGGCCGCGGAGGCGCGTCGCGCTGCCTCGCCGTGTGCCAGCTCGACCTGGAGGTCCGGCCGTTGGTCCAGCGCGGCCGCCACGAGCGAGTCCCGCTCGACGGGGAGGGCCACCACCGGCAACGTCGCGTCCAGAGTGTCGGCCAGGGCGAGCGGCGTGTCGGGTGCGAGACCGAGAGTCCGCGCCAGGTCGATGCGGGCGCGCTCCAGCAGGTTGCGGGCGACCACCAGGGCGCCCGCGGCCGCCACGAGCTGAGTGCGGGCGCGGGTAACGTCGATCCGTGTGCCGACCCCCGCCTCCTGCTGGGCATGCGCGAGGCCCACCAGCTCCGCCGCGAGCGTCGAATCGGCTTCCCGAGCGGCGACCGCCGCCTGGGCCCGCGTGGCCCGCAGGTACGCCAAAGCGGTCGCCTGCGCGGCGCCCTCTGAGGCCAGACTGCTGTCGGCCTGGGCGCCGGCGAGCTGCGAACGGACGGCGCGCACCTGCGCGACGCTGGCGTAGTCGAACAGCGCCTGGGTCACCTGCAGCCGCAGATCGTAGACGTCGAACGGCCCGATGAGCTTGGCGTTTGAGCCCGGGAAGGTGGGGAACTGGATCCCCAGCGCGTCCCGGTTGAAGGTCCGGTTCACCCAGCTGCCGCTGGCGGCCAGATCGGGGAGCAGGGGCGACCGGCTTTGCCGCAGCCGGCCTCGCGCCTCGTCGGTCCGCAGCCCGGCTAGCGTGACGGCGGGCGCCCCACCGGCGGCGCGACGCACGGCGTCCGCGAAGGAGAGCCGGAGCGGCTCCCCGGTCTGAGCCACCGCGGCGGTCGGGCCGAGGGTCAGCGCCAGGGCGAGCGATACGACGCGTCTACGCATGGGCAGGATCCCCCGCTGGCTACTTGGCGACGGCCACTTCTCCTCCATCCATCACACTGTCTCTGAGTACGCGATTCTGCACTACCTGGTCGTCGCCGATCACGGACCGCTCGACCGTACTCCCCACCACGCGCACGTTGCGGCCCAGCAGCGCGTGCCGCAGGGTGCTGCCCTCGATCACGCTCCCGGCCTCGATCGTCACGTTGGGTCCGATGGTGGCATTGCGCACGGTAACGCCGGGCTCGACACGCACCGGGGCTTGAATGACGACGCCCGGCGAGGCAGGTGGGGCCAGCGCCCGGCCGGCCTTGAGCAGGTGCTCGTTCGTCTCGAGCAGCGTATCCACCTTCCCGCAGTCGTACCATCCCCCGACGTTGGCCGTCAGCAGCCGGCGCCCTTGGTCCACCATGTACTGGAACGCGTCAGTCAGGTAGTACTCGCCACCCTTCCCCGCCGGCTCGGTGAGCACCTTCGCGATGCCGTCGAACAGCGTGCGCCAGTCCCGGATGTAGTACAGCCCGATGTTGGCGAGCCGCGAAATCGGCGTGTCGGGCTTCTCGACGATGCGGGTCATGTAGCCTTCGCGGTCGGTGACGATCACCCCGAATCGCCGGTAGTCCTCGACCTCCTTGGCCCACAGGATCCCGTGGGCGTTGCTCGTGCGGATGATGCTCAAATCGGCGTCGAACAGGGTGTCGACGAAGATGATGAGCACCGGACCGTTCACCCACGGACGCGCCAGGTTGATGGCGCCTGCCGTCCCGTCCAGGGTCCTTTGCTCCACGAATTTGGCCGGGATGTGGTAGTGCGCGCGGATGTAGTGCTCGACGTCCTCCTTCAAGTGCCCGGTAATCACGATCAGCTCCTCGATGTCGAAGCCCGCCACGGTGTCCATCACATAGTCCATCACCGGTCGCCCGGCCACGCGCACCAGCGGTTTGGGCACGCGCTTCGTGAGCGGCAGCAGGCGAGTGCCCTTGCCGGCGAGCGGGACAATGATCTTCACGACCTAGGCCAGGTCAATGGTCGGTGGAGAATGTAAGCCCGGCTGGCGCGTTCCATGATGAGTTCGTGCCCACGACTGCTCGCTAGAACCCGATCTCCAGGCCCACCCGCAGGGTCCGCCCCGGCTCGTAGAACCGAGGCGACCCGAAGAAGGCGTCGTAGTACGTGTCGAACGCGTGCACTTGCTCGGCCAGGCTGAATTCGCCGTTGCCGTCCCCGAAGCGGTTTTCGACCCGCCGCAGCGACTCGCACCGCAACGGCTCGTCCCAGGTCGAGCAGCCCCCCGTCAAGAAGACGGTCTTCGAGGCCTCGCTGAGCGCGCCGGCGTCACGAGCCTCGTTCCACAGCAGCGCGAACTCACCCGTCCCGAAGACGGGATCGCCGAGTACGTTCTGCTTGTGCTTCAGGTTGACGACATCCCCGGTCTCGGCGAAGAGCGCCGTGGTGTTCCGGAAGTTCAGCACGTTGCGGAGATCCGCGTAGGCGGTCCATTCCAGCCCGCCGAACTTCCACTCTTTCCGAAAGCGGAAGTCGAGGTGCTTGGTCCAGGGGAGGTGTGAGGCGTTCGGGTTCTCCGCAGGGCGGCCGAAGAACGGACCGCTCGTAGTGGTGGCGCCTGTCCCCTCGTTGATGAGCCGGGTGTAGGGGAGCCCGCTCGTGAACCTGGCGGTCGCCGTGGCGCTGACGCCACCGATCGCCGCCCCGAACGCGGAGCCTGCCTGCCACGCGCTGGGGACGGCGAGCACGAATACGCCGGCGACATTGTGAGTGGTCAGGCCGTCGCTCGGAGGGCTGGCGCTGCTGCGTTGCAATGTATAGGCCACGGCGGCCGCGAGCGTCGAACCCCACTTCCAATCCAGCCTCAGGTCGAGGCCGGTCACGGAGGGAGACTCCACGCCCCGCAGGACCAAGAGACTGACCGTGTCAGTTGCATCTCGTGGATTTGCGAACCGCTCGACCCGCCCCCCATAGGGGCGCGGCTTGCTCTTCCGGTACACCGCTGCGTCCAGCTCGAAGCCGGCGCCCAGGGTGGAGCGCACCCCGGCTTCCGCCAGCGAGGATTGGGCGTAGTCGACGTCCCTGCCGAACAGGTCGAAGACAGATGCGGAAACGAAGAAGTCGCCGTTGGCGTTCGCGTGTACGAGGGTGAGCGCCGGGACATCCACGTGGAGACCGAATCCCGCCCGCACGGCGGTCCTTTGGCCCAACGGATACGCCAGCCGGATCCGTGGAGACACGGCATCCTGCCAACGCGCCGCAGTGAAGAGGCTGGCGACCATCGTCCGGTACGCCGCGTCGTCGGTGGCCGCTGCGGGATCCCACGCCGGATGACCGACGATGTAACCAGGCGTGTTGGTGAATTCTCCGCCGCTCGTGAAGCGATCGTAGCGCGCACCGATTTCCGCCACGCCACCACCGACGCGAACCTCGTCTCCGGCAAACAGGCCGTACCGCCGAGGCTCCACGATGAAGGCGCTCATTCCGAACTGGTCGAGCAGGCTGCTCGTGTAGTACGAGGCGTTCGCACGCTGGCCGTCTACACCGAAGGTCAGATGATGACTCGGCGCCGCCCGAAGCTCGAGCCACCAGCGGCCCTGGAGCCTCTGCTCGGAAGCGAGAGTGAGGCTTGTCTCATATCCGTAAGTAAGCCAGCCTTGGTCCCGCAGGCCATACGGATTGAGCCGACCACTCTGCCTGTTCCGGAGGTCGACGCGATAGAGGTACGGAGCGCGAAGGCCGGTGTTAGTGCGGATGTTCCGTACGATCTGCTCGGTGATGGGGAACGGAAACACGTCGCCGCCCGTGAACGTGAGCGAGTGCAGGGCGATGCCGAGTCCAGGGTCACGGGTGTCGATATCGGATGCAGGGGTGAGCGGCCCAGCGATCGAGCGGTCGGTGCCATAGGATAGGTTCGCCTGAAGCACCGCCGTGGTCCCCAGCAACCGGATCGGGTGACCCCAGTTCGCCACTAACAGGCGGGACCATCCGTGAAAGCCCCGGTAGAGCGAAGGAGCGCCGATCACGGTCCCCGGGAATTCTCGCTGCTGTCGGCCCGTGGCGAGACCGGTAAGGGCGACGCTTCCACCAGCACCGTAGCGGTACACCAGCTTGCCATGCAGGCGGATCGCCGTGGACCAGTCCATCGGTCGACGCAGACCCTGGCACGCATACCCGTAGTTGTTGCGGATGTCCTGGCCGATCGGGGTGGTGGCGTTCCCGAATGAGCCACACGTGCCGCTCCATTGCGCGTAGCGAGGCAGAATGGTGGTGGTGACCGAGCCGTCGAATGCGGTGTCGGGCACGACCACGTCGGTGCCGGCGGGGACGAAGAGCGGCAGGTCGGCGGCTCCCCGCCCTCGATATTGTGACCGCTGACCCTGGGCGACGCCCGAGACGAACCAGGTCAGGCCCGCCGCGAGCGGGACCGGACCTCCCACCCAGCCCTCGAGCCGGTTGTAGCCCACGACCGACCGATCACCAAAGAATTCGTCTGACTCGGCCCGGAAATCGCCGGCCAGCTTCTCGCCGCCCGAGCGGGTCTCATACGAGAGCACCCCGCCGCGAGCGTCGGCCACCCAGACGTCGGCCACCCCGGTCGTGACGGACAGGTCCTCGATGGTGCTGAGCCCCGGGATGATGCCGTCGGTGCCGAATGTCGCGCGGCGCGCCGGCGCACCGTCGATGTACACGCTCGCTTCCCCTGCTGGACTGCCGCGCACCGACGCGTCCCCGTGCGCGATCACTCCCCAGGCGACATCGCGGCTGACGACGCCGGGAACGAGTCCGAGCGCCGCGCGCGCGTCGTCGATGGGCAGGCGGCGCAGCAGCTCCCCACGCAGCGTGAGGCGCGAGGTGATCGGCCGTCGCGCCGCGCTGTCGGCCGCGGCGCTGTCCGCGACGGCTTGGCCCGAGGCGCCGTTCACC
>JBOHSO010000146.1:0-4819 GCA_050921685.1 Gemmatimonadales bacterium | reverse complement strand
CCCGGATCTCATGGTGATCGATGGCGGCAAGGGACAGCTGGCCGCGGCGCTGGCGGCCGCGACGGAGGCGGGAGCGCCGGCGCTGCCGCTCGCCAGCCTCGCCAAGCGGGAGGAGGAGGTGTTCGTCCCCGGCCGGGACGAGCCGTTGCGCCTGTCGCGCCGCAGCCCGTCGCTGAAGCTGCTGCAACGGGCGCGCGACGAGGCGCATCGTTTCGCCGTGAGTTACAGCCGGCGACGGCGGGCGCAGCGTATCATCACGTCCGAGCTGCTCACCATTCCGGGCATCGGTCCGGGCCGCCGCCGGCTGTTGCTGGAGCGCTTCGGCTCGGTGGCCGGAGTCCGCACGGCGATACCGGACGAGATCGCGGCACTTCCGGGGTTTTCGCGCACCCTCGCGGAGCGGATTCTCGAGCGGCTGGGGCGGAAGTGACGGGTTACGGGTGGTCGCTGGAGTGCTCCGGCTGTAGCGCGCGCCGCGATGCGGACGGGCTGCCGGGGGTGTGTGAGACCTGCGGCGCGCCGTACCTCGTTCGCTACGCGAAGGCCCCGGGCCCCGATGCGAAGCCCGCCCTCGCCGGCCGGCCGTGGACCATGTGGCGCTATCGCGAGTGGCTGCCGCTCGGGGAGGGGGAGAGCCCGGTGGGCCTGGGTGAAGGCGGCACGCCGCTGCTCGCCACCGATCGACTCGCCGCCCGGCACGGGTTCGCGCGGCTGCTCGTCAAAGATGAGTCCGTGAACCCGACCGGCTCGTTCAAGGCGCGCGGGCTCGCCGCGGCGGTCACGCGGGCCACGCGTGCGGGTGCGGCCGCGTTCGTGGTGCCGACCGCCGGCAACGCAGGGGTGGCGCTGGCGGCGTATGCGGCCCGCGCCGGCGTGCGTGCGCGCGTCTATGCCCCGACGACCACACCGCCTCGACTGCTGGCACAGGTCAGGAGCTACGGCGCAGAGCTGATGCTGCTCGACGGCCATATCGGCGATTGCGGCCGGGCGGCGCGCGAGTACGCCAGCCGGAGCGGGGCGATCGACGTGTCCACGCTCCGCGAGCCGTACCGGATCGAAGGGAAGAAGACCCTCGGTCTGGAGCTTGCCGAGCAGCTCGGCTGGACCCTACCCGATGCCATCGTGTACCCGACGGGTGGCGGCACCGGATTGATCGGCATGTGGAAGGCATTCCAGGAGTTGCGAATGGTCGGCTGGATCGAGGAGCGGTTGCCCCGGCTCTATGCAGTGCAGTCGACCGGCTGCGCGCCGGTCGTGCAGGCGTTTGCGCGCGGCGCGACACGCTGCACGCTGTGGCCTAAGCCCGAAACCGTTGCCTCGGGTCTGCGCGTACCGGGTCCGCTGGGCGACCGGCTGATGCTCGCGGCGCTGCGGGAGAGCCATGGCGGCGCCGTTGCCGTTTCCGACGACGCCCTGACGGCGGCGGCGACCGCGTTGCAGACCGTGGAGGGAATCGACGCCGCGCCCGAGGGTGGTGCGGCGCTCGCGGGCGCCTGTGCGCTGCTGGAGCGAGGCGAGATCCGGACCGACGACACTGTCGTGCTCTTCAATACCGGCGCCGGGTGGCTCTACCGGGTCTAAGCCATTTATATTTCGCCACTTCGGCCATGTCCATCGCGATCATCGACCCCAGCGCCGGCATCAGCGGCGACATGACACTCGGCGCCGTGCTCGCCCTCGGCGTGCCGCGGAGCTGGCTCGAGGAGCTTCCGGGTCGGCTGGGGTTGGGCGATGTGGGGGTGTCGGTGCGCGACGTGAAACGCGCCGGCGTGACCTGCACGCAGGTCGAATTCTCGATCCCCGACCAGCCGCACGGTCGGCACGTAGCGGAGCTGGTCCGCCTGGTGGAGCAGGCGCCCGTGTCGGCAGCGGTGAAGCAGCGCGCCGTGCACGCGTTCCGGCTCATTGGCGAAGCGGAAGGGCGGGTGCACGGCGTTCCTGCAGAGCGGGTGCACCTGCACGAGGTCGGTGCGGTGGACGCGGTGCTCGACATCGTGGGCGCGATCGAGGGGTTCGAGCGATTGGGCGTGGACGCGGTCTACCATCGTCCGGTCGCAGTGGGGAGCGGCTGGGTGGCGGCGGCACACGGCCGACTGCCGGTGCCGGCCCCTGCGACGGCACTGCTGCTGGAAGGGCTCGAGGTCGCGTCGGGCGGTCCGGTCGAGGGTGAGGCGACGACGCCGACCGGCGCGGCGCTGTTGCGGGTGTTGTCGGTCGGACCACCGCCCGAGCGATGGCGTCTGGTGGCGAGCGGGTGGGGCGCCGGATCGCGCGATCCGCACCACTACCCCAATGCCCTGCGGATTCTCCTGGCGGAGCCGGCCGCGGAGGCCGGACAGGTCACGGTGCTCGCGACCGACGTCGACGACCTGAGCCCCGAATACGTCGACCCGCTGCGGCAGGCGTTGCTCGCGGCCGGGGCGCTCGACGTGCAGACGTGGGCGGTGCAGATGAAGAAGGGGCGAACCGGGTTCCGCTGCGAGATCGTGGTGGATGAGCACGCCGTCGAATCGGTCACGGCCGCGCTGTTTCGCCACAGCACGACGGCCGGCGTGCGCCGGGTGCGCGCAGAGCGGGTGACCCTGCCGCGGCGGCAGGTCACCGTGCGGCTGGAGGGCGACGTGCAGGTCCGGGTCAAGGTGCTCGAGGCGCCGGAGGGCGGCGTCCCCCGGGTGAAGCCGGAATACGACGACGTTCTCGCGGCGGCGCAGGCGCTGGGGAAGGCGCCGCTGGACGTGGCACGGGCTGCGCAGCGCGGCGCCGAAGCCCTGATCGCGAACTCCAAGGAGTAACACGCTCATGCGACAGCAGATCTGCGGATTGGCAATGGGAACCCTGGTGCTGGCGCCGGCACTGGCCGTGGGGCAGGGGCGGTGGGTTGTGCCACGGTGCGACATCAAGCCGGGGCACTACCTGGTCAACAGCGGCGTGTTGTACCTCAAGAACGCCGCGGAGACTCGGTTCGACGAGCAGCGCGAAAAAGATCTCCGCGACGCCGGGCGAACGCTGATCCAGGCCGTCACGAGCGGCAATCAGGACAAGAACCCGGCCGCGTGGTACTACCTCGGCCGGTATTTCGTGGTGCGCAACGACGCGCCCGGAGCCGATTCGGCGTTCCGCAAGGCCGAGGCGCTGTTGCCCGCGTGCCGCGAGGATATCCAGTTCTGGCGCCGCAACGCCATGTGGGTGCCGACCTTCAACGCGGGCGTCGCCGCATTGACCGCGCAGAACTACGACTCCGCGATCGCGTCGTTCCGCCGGGCCATCGAGATGTACGACGCCGAACCCCAGGGGTACACGTCGTTGGCCACCGCGTTTTTCAACGCCGGCCGACCGGATTCGGCCGCCAAGTACTTCCGCCTCGGGGTCCAGGCAGCGAGCGATCCCAAGTACGCGAACGAGAAGAAGGACGCGATTTTCAACCTGGGGAATGCCTTCTACGCGGGGCAACGGTACGATTCGGCCGCGGCGGCCTATGCCGAGTATCTGCGCCTCGTGCCCGACGATCCGCAGGCGCTGGCTCGGCTGGGCGACGTCCTGACCGCCGCGGGCCAGAAGGACTCGGCGATGAGCGTGTATCGCCAGATCATCGCCCACGCCGACTCGGTCGATCCGATGAGCCTGTTCAGCGCCGGCGTGTCGATCTACAATGCCGCGCCGTCGTCGCCGGACACCGCGGCGCTGGGGGAGACCTGTCGCACCGAACGGCGCGGTGGGCGCACGCTCAGCGCGGTTCAGCGTCGCGGCATCGCGGCGGGATGCGACTCGGTGACGCGGCAAGCCATGCGCGCCCGGGATGTAGCGGCAGCGGACAACTACCGGCTGGCCGCGCAGGCGTTCGAGTCCGGGTTGGCGCGCAATCCGCACAGCCGCGACGGTCTGTTCAACCTGGCCAATTCGTACCTGGCGCTGCGTGAGCCAGACAAGATGCTGGCCGTCGGACAACGGCTCATGAGGGTCGACCCGATGAGCCGGGGCTCGTTGCGCCTCGTCGCACAGGCGTGGCAGCTCAAGGGCAAGGGCGATTCGGCCCTGTACTATGTGACACAGGCGGATTCCCTGCTGCCGTTCGATGTCGCGATCGGCAGCTTCAGTCCCGGAGAGCAGAACGCGACGCTCTCCGGACTCATGACCAATTACCATTCCCGCCCCAGCGCGCCGGCGACGGTCGTGTTCGAGTTTCTCAGTGCCGGCGGTGAGGTGGTTGCGACCAAGTCGGTCGACGTGCCGGCGATTCCGGGGAGCGGGAACCACCCCTTCCAGGTGGACGCGACCGGCGCGGGGATTGCGGCGTGGCGATACCGGAAGGGATAGGCACCGGGCGTGCGCGAGGCAGATTGGTTGACGCACGACGGCGCACCAGGGATGTTTGCCGCAGCAACGCGGGCGTAGTTTCATGTGTAGAATGCCCGCTTCCCGAGCGGAACCGGCCGTCGCTCACCAGCGACGGCCGTCGTGTTTTCCACGACTTAGCGCGGGGGGCAGACGGCCAGCGTCAGCGGCGACGGTGCCGTTGGCACCACGGTGGGCACCACGAGCCGGGCGGTGACGGGCGACTCGTGGCCATGGCCTCGGGCTCCTGGTGCCGCAGGGCCCTTCGCAGCATTTTCACGGGCTCTGAGATCAATCGACGGGATTAGACTGCGAAAGCGGGTGATCGCTCGCAGTCCAATACCTGTTATGCGCCAGCCTGGAGAGCGCGCACGGATAACCGCAATAAACTCTTCTCGCTTTCGATAGCTACAAACAGGGTCCTACCAAAAGGAGCTTAGCCATGAAAATCATCTCTCCTCGTATGCACGGGTATCTCGACTACGCT
>JBOHSO010000145.1:0-5935 GCA_050921685.1 Gemmatimonadales bacterium | reverse complement strand
GCGCTGAACGTCGTCTCGGGAAATCGCGCGGTATGACTCGGCCGTGGGGCTGCGGCCATACGGGTGACGGCCGTAGACCTCCCGATTGAAGAACCGTGCAGCGACGGTCGCTGGCTGCGACAGGGCGAGCGCCAAGGCGGAGAGCGCTTGTGTGCGGGCCAGCTCGAGCTCCTCGACCGCGAACGTCGCGCGGCGCACGACGTCCGCGAGCAGGTCGAAGGCGAGGTCGGCGTGGTCGCTCAGCACGTCCGCTGAAACGGTCAGGAAGTCGTCTCCGGAGGTCGCGCCGAGGCTCCCGCCCACGCCTTCGATCGTCGCGGCGATCTGCTCCGCCGTGCGGGTCGGCGTGCCCTTGGTGAGCAGCTGCGCCACGAGCTCGGCGGTGCCCTCCTTGCCGGATGCCTCGTAGATCGCGCCGGCACGGAAACTCAGGTTCACCGACAGCACGGGTTGCTCGTGATTCTCGACCAGCAGGAGGCGCATCCCGTTCGGGAGGGTCACCTCCTGGAACGGTGGAAACCGCACCGGGGCGAGCGGCGAGGGCGCCGGCGGCTTGGTCGGGAAGGAGTCTTGCGCAGCCAAGGGGACGGTCTGGCCCGCCGCCAGCCCGAGGACGGCTGCAATCGTCCCAACGACCCGCGTCATGGCGCACCTCCGCTCTGTGTCGCGACCGTTGGTTTGACGAGGAGGATCACGGCGTTGGCGGGATCGAGATACTTGGTCGCGACGCGCCGGATGTCCTCGGACGTCACGGCCAGATATCGGTCCAGATCGGTGTTGATGTCCGCCACATTCGCGTGGAAGTAGGCGTAATGCTGCAGCTCCTCGGCCTTGCCGAACGCCGTCTCGCGATTCTCCACGAGGCTGGCGCGAAAGGTGTTCTTGGCCTTGGTGAGCTCGTCCGGGTTCACGCCGCTGGCGCGAACGGTATCGATCTGCGCCGCCAGCAGGGTGTCGAGCCGGCTCGCCTCGACCCCTTGATTGGCGATGGCCAGCGCGAACCAGACACCGGGCCCCCGACGGGGGCTCAGCGGGTTGAGGGCCACCTGCACGGCCAGCGCCGCCTTTTCCCGGCGAACGATGGCGACGTGCATGCGCGAGCTCTCTCCTTGGCCGAGGATGATGTTCATCAGCTCGAGCGCCGGTGTATCCGGATCGTGGTGCGGCGGCACGCGGTACAGCCGCATCACCGCCGGGAGATTGGCGTGCTCGTCGGGGAAGTCGCGCCGCACCATCCCGGGGCTCAGCGGAGACTGGCACGCGACGGGCGCTGGGGCCGGGTGGCCCGGAATGCCTCCGAAATACTGCGTGACCAGGCGGCGGAGCTCGGCGGGAGTGAAATCCCCGACCACGACCAGAGTCGCGTTGTTCGGCGCGTAATAGGTGTCGAAGAATGCTTGGACGTCGCCCAGTTGAGCGGCGTTGAGATCGGCCATATCACCGATCAAGGAATGCCCGTAGGCGAAACATGCGGCGCTGTCGAACGGAATGGTGATGCCGTCGATGAACGCGCGCGTGTAGGGCTGGTTGTCGACGCTCAGGCGGCGCTCTTCCTTCACGGTCTCCCGCTGGTTCTCGAAGTTCTCCTGCGTGATGGCGAGCGAACGCATCCGGTCCGCCTCCAGCCACAACGCCAGGTTGAGGCGGTTTGAGGGGACCACTTCGTAGTAATTGGTGCGGTCCTCCCGAGTGGTCCCGTTCATGTAGCCGCCGGCGCGCTGGATGCGCTGGAAATGCTCGGCCTTCTTCACGTTGGCCGAGCCCTGGAACATCATGTGCTCGAACAGGTGGGCGAATCCCGAGCGGCCCGGCCGCTCGTTGCGCGAGCCGACGTTGTACCACACGTCCACCGCCACGATCGGGGTCGAGTGATCCTCCGAGGCGATCACCCGCAACCCGTTCGCGAGCGAAAACGTGTCGAAGGGAATGCGCCCGGCCTGGCCAACCAGCCGCCCGGTCGCGGCGAGCGCGAGCCCGCCCAGGCCGGCAAGAAAGGGGACTCGCATGCGCGCAACTCCAGACATGAAGGTCGACTCCTCAACGCGCCGGTGGTACAGGAAACAGCGCCAGCGCGTTCGTTTCGAGAATGGCCCGGCGCTGCCCATCGCTCAGGGGCAGCGTCAGGAACTGCTCGATGTTCGCTCCCAGGTCTTTGACCCCGGGGCTCGGCCAATCGGTGCCCCAGAGGACCCGGTCGGCGATCTCGGTCAGGCGGGGAAAGTAGTCCAGCAGCTTGAGCGGGGGAATGCCGGACACGTCGAGCTGGATCGTCCGATGACGGCGCAGGATGAAGAATGCTTCCTCCATATAGAGCGGCCGCCCGCCGTGCGCCATCACGAGGCGCAACGCCGGGAAGTCGATGGCCACATCATCCAGCTCCATCGGGTTGCCGTACTTTGAGCGGGCGCCGGGGAAGATGGACGTGCCGGTGTGCACCATCACCGGGAGGCCGCGCTCTTCGCACCGGCGGTAGATCCGGGCCAGAGCGTCGAGGCCGTCGGTGTACGCATTGGCGGGGAAGACCTGGTGGTTCGGATGGATCTTGAGCAGCCGGATCCCCAGGTCGACCAGCCGGTCGACGTCGCCGGTCGGGTCGGTGGTGAAGCGGGGATGCACGCCGCCGTAGGGAAGCAGCCGGACGGGATCCGCCGCCGCGTAGCGCGCGGCGAAGTCATTGGTGGAATTCGTGAACCCCATGATGTCGGGACTGGGATAGTTGACGAGACCCACCCGCCACACCCCGGCCCGATCCATGAGCTCGAGCAGCGCCCGCGGATCCTCCATCATCGCCAGCAGGAAGTCCCAATGCGCTTCCTTGCCGGCGCGCATCACCTCCTGCACCTTCGGCTTCAAATCGCGCCAGGGCTGGATGTGGATGTGGACGTCGGTGATGCGATAGCGCGGCTCGGGACCGGCCTTCCCGGGTGGTGTAGGCGTCACTCGCTCCACGTGTAGAAGCCCTTCCCGGTCTTCTTGCCGAGCTCGCCGCGGGCTACCTTGTCCTTGAGGATTTGCGGCGGCGCGTAGTGCGGCATCCGCAGCTGCTGATGGAGGTACTCGGCGATCGCAAGCCGCACATCGAGCCCTACCAGGTCGGACAGCTTCAACGGGCCCATCGGGTGGTTGTAGCCCAGCTCCATCGCCTTGTCGATGTCCTCGGCCGAGGCGACGCCTTGCTCGAGCATGCGCATCGCCTCGAGCCCGATCACCACGCCGAGGCGGCTCGAAGCGAAGCCCGGCGAGTCCTGCACGACGATCGGGTCCTTCCCCAACCGGCGCGCGAACGCCGCGGCGCGCTCGACCACGTCCAGCGGAGTCCGACCATGGTACACCACCTCCACGAGGCGCATGGTGTGCACCGGGTTGAAGAAGTGCATCCCGATGAGCCGGGCCGGCTCGCGCACCGCAGCGGCGATCTGGCCCACGGAGAGCGACGAGGTGTTGGTGGCGAACAGCGCCTCGCGCGGCGCCTGCCGCTCCACCGCGGCGAACAGGAGCTGCTTGGTATTGAGCCTTTCCACGATCGCCTCGATCACCACGTCGGCATTGGCGACGGCCTCACCCAGGTCGGGGACGTAGCGCAGGCGTTCGTGCACGGCCGCGCGCTCGGCCTCGGTGAGCTTGCCGCGCTGCCGCCCGCCGGCCAGAAGGGATTCTACTCGGCGCTTGGCTTCCGCGAGGGCCTCGGGGCGACTATCGGTCACCACGACCACGCATCCGGCGAGCGCCGCGGCATAGGCGATGCCGTGGCCCATCGTGCCGGCGCCGACCACCGCCACTTGGGGAGGCGTGGACGGGGAGGCGGGCGCGTTCATGCGGAGCCGGCCTCCACGGTGCGGCGGCAGAGATCGGGGCGGTTGGTGCACAAGCCGTCGACCCCGAGCCGCGCGAGCGCTGTCATTTCGGCGGGGTCGTCCACGGTCCACGCGATCAGCTGCGCGTCGGCGATGTGGAGCGTCGCCGCGAGCTCGCGGTCCACCAGCTCCCGCTCCTGCCAGAACGACACCGCTCCGGTATCCTGCAGCGGGACCAGCGGCCGGACGGGATAGGATGCGCTCAGCACGCCGCGGGGCAGGGTGGGGCGGATGCGGCCCAGACGCGCGAGTGTCCGATGGTCGAAGGCGTGCACCGCGTACCCCGCCGGGTTGGGGCCGGCGTCGAGCACCGCGAGGAGCCGGGCGTCGGAGGTGGCGGGCAGCGTCTTGAGCTCGACGTAGACACGGAGCCGGGGGTCGATCGCGGCGAGCGCTTCCTCGAGCAGCGGCGGCGGCTGGTTGTCGGGCAGGCGCACCGCGCGCAGCTGATCCACGCTGGCGCTCGGAATGTGGACGCTGGCGATGGTGTCGTCGTGGTGCACGATCAGCGCGCCGTCCGCCGTCGCATGGATGTCCAACTCCACGCCGTCGGCGCCGAGGCGTCCTGCGGCACGGAACGCGGCGAGGGAGTTCTCGTACTCGACCGACGACGCGCCGCGGTGTGCGATGACGAGCGGCCGCCTCACTGCAGCAGGCTGTCGGCCTTCTTCGCTTCGATCCAGCCCGGCTCCTTCTCGATGTCGTGTACCAGCGCGATGTCCGCGGGGCTCGGCAGGCGTTCGGCGCGATAGGCCGGGTACTGGTCCGCATCCAGCGGTTGGCCGTCCACGGTGAAGCACTGATGGGCGAACGCGCCGATGCGCCGGTTGAATCGCAGATCCGGCACGGTAAGCCAGCGCTCGCGCTCGGGGATGAACATGTTCAGCCGCTCCACGAGCTTGACGATTTCCTGGCGGTACAGGCCCCGGGCGGCCTCGTTGAGCTTCGACTGGTCGGCTTCGACGCCTGCGTCCCGCTCGTCGTAGCGGCCCTTCAAGCCCCACACGTACGCCCAGTGGGCCGACGAGGAATTATCCGTACCAAACAGGTCGAAGGCCGTCGGGATCCACTTGTAGAAGAACCGTTGAATCACCTCGGGCGGCATCCTCCCGGCCTTCACGATGCGGAGCAGGCCGTTGTTTCCGGTGCCGAGGTGGTAGGACTCCTCTTTGAGCATCGGGCCCATGGACCGCGACAGCGGATCGAAGGCGGAGACCGAGAGCATCTTGAGCTGGAACTTGCCGTCGCGGTCGATGAACTGGGTATAGGTGAAGAAGTCGAGCCAATTGTCCACGATCTCGTTGAACGAGCCGAGCAGCCGCTCACCTTCGTCGGCGCGACGCTCGAGCAGCTTCGCTGCCTCGCGCTTCCCCTCATCGCCGAAGTGGGCGCACAGCAGGTAGGACATCTGCCAGCCGTGCCGCATTTCCTCGGTCATCACGCGCTGCAGCGACAGCAGGTCGTAGTCGCTCGGCGCGTTGTTGAGCAGACTCCGCTGCTGCTCCACCGAGGCGAACTCCGTGTCGCCCTGATAGACGATCAGATTGAGCAGCGCGTCGCGGATGCGCTGATCCGGGATGTGCATCACCGTGGGCCACTTGCGCTGGCCCTTGTAATGGCCGAACTCGATGTGCGGCACTTCCTGGTCGCCGAACTTGGCGTCGAACTCGAAATCGCGCAGCGCCCCGGGAGGCAAGCCGATCGAGTCCTGCCAGTAGCGGAAATAGTCGATCCAGTCGTCGAAATTGCTCAGCTTCCGGACCATGGCTCAGCGGCTCCGCGTGGCGAGTGAAGCGCCCAGGCGCGTGCGCGCCTCGGGCGTGGCGAACAGCTCCTGCTGCATGGCGATCTCCGCGTCCAGCATCTCGGCGAGCGAGGCGCGCGCGCTCTGGTACACGAGCTCCTTGGCCCGCCGCACGGCGAGCGGCGGGAATCCGGCCCACACGTTGGCGAGCGCGCGCGCCTCCGCGAGGATGGTGGCCGTCGGCACCACCCGATCCACCAGACCGAGGCTCAGCGCTTCGGCAGCGGGGACCATGCGGGCGCTCCACACCAGCTCCAGCGCTCGCGATGGCCCCACC
>JBOHSO010000144.1:0-4081 GCA_050921685.1 Gemmatimonadales bacterium | reverse complement strand
TAGGCGCCGTGCAGCGCCGGATCGGTGGCGACAGTGAAGTCCTCGGGAAACGTGGCCGGCAGATCCGCAGCACCGGTGAACATGCACATCAGGAGACCGTTGGTGAGGTTCGAGGCGTCTGCCACGTTGCTGTTGCCCGCCTTCACGTTGGACGCAATGTGCGTCATAACGTCGAAGCCGCGGTCTTTCGCGGTCGTGGTCCCAGCCCCGGCATCCTTCATTTGGGAAATCAGGCCCCGCACCACCTTCGCTTGGGAACCGCCGAAGTAGTGCGTGGCGAGCTGGTTGAGGGATCGGAAATCACAGACTGTTCCGCTGCTCGGCGGAGCAGAGGCCTGCATGCTTGGTCCCGGGGGCAGCGGCTGGCTGCGCTCACCGCAACCGACTGCGGCCAGCGCAGCCGCCGCCACTGCCAACCCGATCAGGTGGACACGCATGGGCGTTCCTCCCGTGCTCCGACGCACGTTGTGAGATGTGGGATACCGAGCGGTCGTTCCGGCCCGGAATCTGCACAAGCCACGCCGTCGAGACTAGGGCAGGTCGCGGCCCAGGATCCCTCCGAGGACCGTGGATGCGCCGAGGGTCTCCCCGAGAAGCGCTGCAGCTGTGCGACACTGCCGCGTGACGCCCACAATCACCGGGAGGAGAGGAGCCGCTCGAATTCCGGATCGCCGCGCAGCCCGCGCCACCACCACGTGCTGTCTCGGGCGATCGTCATCTTGTCCTGCGGATTCGTGACCAGATAGAGCTTAAGCAGCTGCAGCGCCTCGTCGCGGTCGCCCAGCAGGTTGCGCAACAGGATTTCGACATAGACGAGGTCGCGGGTGGGATCCACGTCGGCGCCGGCCCGGGCACTCAGCGCGACGGTCCGGGCGCTGTCCTTGAGCCCGGCATGCGCCAGTGCCATGGCGACCAGCAGGGCACCCCGGCGCCGTCGGAACTCGCGCTGGGGCGGTGGGTACAGCGCCACGTTCTGGTCGAGGAGGCGCCAGAGCTTTCCCACGTCCGGCTTCTGCCCCGTGAGCGCGTAGAGGGAGATCTGGCACTCGGTGAACCCGGCGTCCTGCGGGAAGCGCCGGTATCCCTCTTGACACCACTTCGTCGCTTCAGCGGCGTCTTCGAGATCCAGCGATGAGGAAAACAGCCGCCAGAGCACGTCGGGTGCCTCGGTGAGGTAGGGATCGACCTCGTAGGCCTGCATCGCGGCGAGCTTGCCGTCCACCGGCTCAGACTTGCGCATGAACAAATGGCTGAGCAAGGCGAGAGCGGACGCCCGATTTTGGTTGGAAACGGCCGCTCCGGCCTGCAAGTCTTGCTGCGCGCCGGCCAGCAACTGCGCGGGAGTGAGCGGAGCCGGATCGAGGTTGAGCACCCAGCGGATGTAGCGCATCGTCCCGCGCAGGTGGAGGGCCTCGGGGTCGCCGGGTTGCAGGCGCAGAGCCGTGGTCGCGAAGTCCAATCCGCGTCCCGTCCATTGAGCGGCCGGTCCCTTTTCGAACCCCGCGATCCGCCGCTGCGCCCACGCCAGCCAGCCGCGCTCGATGATCGGCGCGGTCCACTTCCGATCCTTCATCGACGCCTGGACCAGCAGCGAGTCCGCTCGCGCGAGGGCGCGCGACGCGGACGCCGTGTCACCCGCAGTGAGCAGCGTATCGACTTTCCGCGCGAGGTCCTTCGCCTGCTGCACCAGCTCCCAGGCCTGCGTGTTCCGAGTGCCCGCTCGCGCGGTGAGCTGCTGGATCTCCTGTCCGAGCCTGCGGCGCAGCAACAACGCCATTCGGTCGGCCATGGTTTGCTGCAGCAGCAGGGGGTCGGCCCACAGCACCGTCAGCGTGGTCGACTCGATCTCATTTCCGGTCTTCCCATCGACCATGGAGATATTGAGCAGGAGACTGTCGCCGGACTGCATGAGAGTGCCGTCCACGATCGTGCCGACGTTGAGGGCTCGCACGATACTGTCGGTGCCCACAGCGGCGTGGCGGTAGGGCAGGACCCCGTTGCGGGAAATGACCTGCAAGACCGGCACGGCGCTCAACTCGTGGATCATTGCCTCGGTAAGCCCGTCCGCCAGGTACTCCAGGCTGTTGTCGGGGCTCCGGTCCTGGAAATAGAGCACCGCCAAGCGACGCGGGTCCGGCGCGTCCGTCTCCGCCGCCGCACGATGCCCGAGCCACTGGCCGCGGGTGAACCACGCGGCGACCAGGGCCACGAGCGACGGCGCGGCCCAGCGCACATGGCGTCGCCAGGGGCGCGTGAGTGGCGACGCGGTGATCCCGGTCTGGCGCCGCATCGCCGCGGTGACCCGCGAGGGGGCGGCGAGCGCTTCGGCGAACTGGATCACCGTGAGGAAGCGGTCCGCCGGGACCTTCGCCAGCCCGCGGAGCAGCGCGGCCTCCATCGTCTCGGCAATGGTGTCGCGCACGATCGATGGGGGCGACACGGCGGCCAGCGAGTGGCGGGCGATAATGGCCTGGACGTTGGGGCCCGTGAACGGCGGCTGACCCACCAGCATCTCGTACACCACGCACGCGAGGCTATACTGATCGCTGCGTCCGTCGATGTCCGGGCTCCCCGTCCCCTGCTCCGGGCTCATATACGCCGGAGTCCCGATCACCGTGCCCGTCTGGGTGAGCTGCTGCTGTTCGACGGCTGACGCGGCGCGGGCGATCCCGAAGTCGGACACGACGACGGTGCCGCCCGACAGCATGATGTTCTCGGGCTTGATGTCGCGGTGCACGATGCCGCGGCTGTGGGCGTACCCCAGGGCGCTGGCCGCTTCGAGCGCGACCTTGATGACCTCTTCCTGCGGCAGCTGCTTCTCGCGCTCCAATCGGTCGCGGAGCGACTCGCCCTCGACGAATGGCATGACATAGTAGAGGTAGGTGCCCGCCGCACCGGAATCGTACAGTGGCAGAATGTGCGGGTGCTGCAGCTGAGCGGCGATCTCGATCTCCCGCAGGAACCGCTCAGGGCCGATGGCGGCGGCGATGTCGGGATGGAGCACCTTGATGGCGACCTTGCGCCGGTGCTTCAGATCCTGGGCGAGGAACACCGTCGCCATCCCGCCACGCCCCACTTCCCGCTCGAGGGCGTAGCGGTCGACGAGGGCGCCGCGCAGGGTGTCGAGAAGTTCGCTCAAGGGGGCCTACGTGCCGGCACAGATGAACGATACGCCCCTCGACCCGAGGCCGCCACGGCCTCGCACGGCGGGCGCTCTTGTCCGGACGAGACTCCCGGTCCTACTAATAGAGAGCCGATGAGCCGGCTTTCCGCCCCCTTCAGCCCACTGCTGCGTCGCGCACCCAGCATCACGCGGCTGTTCTTCGCGACGTTCTTCGCCGTCACGCTGGCCGGGTTCACCATTACGCTCACCTCCTGGCTCGACGCCAGGCGCACGGAGCGCGATGCCCTGACGATCCTGACGACGCTCGATCAGCTGCACGCGGCGACCCAATCTCCCGCGTTCGCCGCCCAGCGCGACCGGATACGCGGAATCGTAGAGGACCTGAGTGATTCGGCGCAGCAGGCGGCGCTCGCGACGACCATCATCGTCATGGCCGTACTGATCTCCCTCGGCATCGGGCTGCTGTACAGTCGCCAGCGATTGGCGGAGCCCTTCGCGGCGATCGTCACGGCGCTCGAGCGCGTGGCGACGGGTCACTACGGCGTCCGGCTACCGGAAGAGGCGACCGGTGAGTTTCGCACCATCGCGCAGGGGGTGAATCGGATGGCGGAGACGCTCGCCTGGCGCGAGCGCATGCAAGACTACATGTCGCGGCTGCTCAGCGCACTCAACGCCGCCCCGCGCGAGGGGGCCGGGCTCACACCGGCGCTCGATGTGCTCATCGACGCCACCGGCGCGGTCGCCCTCGCGCTGTATCAACCCGACTACGAGGCGAACGAGTGGGAGCCGACCGCCGCGCGCGGACTCGAACCGCGGCCGCTCTCGCGCATCACCGTGCGCGAAGTCGTGGGCGACGGCACGGCCGGCGTCTTGCGACCGCGCGACGAGCTGCTCGCCGCCGCCCGCCAGAAGCTGCAGCTCCCGGCAACCGGTCGGGAGGCCGCGATCGCGCCGCTC
>JBOHSO010000143.1:0-2949 GCA_050921685.1 Gemmatimonadales bacterium | reverse complement strand
CTCCCCGCTGCCCCCGCCGCTCCCTGCCGCCTTCTACGCGCGACCCACCGCCCTGGTCGCGCGTCGGCTTTTGGGGCACCTGCTGGTGAGCGATGCCGGAGGCCAGCGCACGGTAGGGCGCATTGTGGAGACCGAGGCGTACGTCGGCCCGCACGACCCCGCCTGCCACGCGTTCCGGCATCGGCGCACTCCTCGCACCGAACCGCTATACGGTCCTCCGGGCACGGCCTACGTCTACTTCACGTACGGCATGCACTGGTGCCTCAACGCGGTCACCGAGTGTCTCGACTACCCGGCGGCAGTCCTGATCCGCGCCCTCGAGCCGGTCGCGGGTCAGGCGCTGATGCGTCGCCGCCGTGGGAACGTGGCCGACCGCACGCTGTGCGCCGGCCCGGCCAGACTGTGCGAGGCGCTCGGTATCACCGGCGTCCGCAACGGCGCGTCGCTCCTGCGCGGACCGCTCCGCATCCTGCGCGGCGCCGGCCGGCGCCCGCCGATCCTGGTCACGCCCCGCGTGGGGATCAGCCGCGCAGCGGACTGGCCGCTGCGCTTCGTGATCGACGGCTCGCCCTGGGCGTCGCGATAGGGGTGAAACACGGCGGGGGCACGAACCATCGTGCCCCCGCTGCACCCACCGCGAACTCCCCGGCGATCAGTGCGACGTCGCGACGTCTTCCTTCGAGCTCCCCAAGGAGTAGCGGATTCCGCCCTGGATCGAATGTGTCGACCCGTCGATCAGGAAGCCTTGGGCGGCCGAGGTGAGCATGTACTGGCCGTAGACCGCCAGCTTCCCGACGTTGATCTGTATCCCCCCCAAGATCCAGGCGTTGGCCTTGCTGGCGGCATCGTCGGCGAGGCTTTGGGCCGCGACCTGGTCGTTCAACGTGGGGCATTGGGAATTGGGTGTGGTGCCGCTGCAGTCCACGGTAGGATCCTGCACCGTCATGATGGCGAAGCCGCCGCCCACGAACGGCTCGATGCGTTTTTGCAGCGGGAAGGCGAGCACGCCGACGAAGAGGCGCCGCACCTGACTGAAGGTGACATCGCGCAGGCCGGAGCCGGAGTTCGGGTCGGCCACGTTGGCAATGGCTTCGGTCAAGAAGAACGCCTGCTCGCCGCCGATGTAGAGCGCGGAGCGCTTTTTCGTGATCAGCCAGTGTCCCCCGAACATCGGGTCGATGAAGTACCCCTGGGCGTTGGTCTGGTATAGAAAGCCGCCCGCCTGGGCGCCCCAGTACCACCGGTAGGAACGACTGGTGTTCTCCTGCGCGACCGCTGGTTGGGCGGCCAGGGCAAGCACGAGCGCGCCGAACGCGGCACGAGACAGCGGCTTCATCGCACTCCTCCACGGTTTGCGGGCACCCCAGAGGGGTTGCCGGTGGACCCCCAAGATAGGGCTGGTCCGGCCAAAACGCGATAGTCCGTGAAGCCGACCTTCTCGGGCTAGCTCTTTGCCGTAGTGTTGGTTAAGTGGCCGACTCGTGAAACTACTTGAAGTCGAGCCACGAAACCGTAGAAATACCGAATTGTTGTGTCGCTAATGTCGCTTTACTGTCGTTATGATGCTTCAAGCTAGTCCAAGCTGCTGACCGACGCGCTCGAACGCGCGCAACGCAAAGTCGAGGTCGTCCCGCGTGTGGGCCGCGGAGAGTTGGCACCGCACGCGCGCGTGTCCCTGTGGCACCACGGGGTAGCCGAACCCGGTTACAAAGACCCCCTCGGCGAGCAGCAGATCGCTCATCCTGATCGCTTTGGCGGTGTCGCCCAAGATCACCGGGATGATGGGCGTCTCGCCGGGGAGCGGCCTGAACCCGCGCGCCTGCAGCGCGTCGCGGAAGTACCGCGCATTGTCGTGGAGCAGCTGTACGCGCTCGGGGTGCGCCTCGAGGTAGCGCACGGCGGCGAGCGCGCTTCCGGCGACGGTAGGGGGGAGGGCGTTGCTGAACAGCTGGGGTCGGGATCGCTGGGTGAGGTAGTCGCTTAAGGTCGCTGGTCCCGCCGTGAAGCCGCCCGCGGCGCCGCCCAGCGCCTTGCCGAGTGTCGAGGTGATGATGTCCACCTGGCCCAGCACGCCGCAGTGCTCGGCCGTGCCGCGGCCGGTTTTCCCCAGCACGCCCGTGGCATGCGAGTCGTCCACCGCCACGATTGCGTCGTGGGTCCGGGCGAGCTGGAGGATGTCGGGGAGCTTTGCGATATCACCCTCCATCGAAAAGACCCCGTCGGTGAACACCAGGCGCCGGCGGGCGCCCCGCGCCGCCTGCAGCTTGTCCCGGAGATCGGCCATGTCCGAGTGCCGGTACAGCGCGGTCTGGCACTTCGTGACGCCCTTGGCGAGCCGGATGGAGTCGATGATGGACGCGTGGTTCAGCTGATCGGAAATGACGATGTCCTGCTCGCTCAGGATGGTGGGGCAGAGCCCTTCGTTCGCGTTCCAACAGCTGCTGTAGGTGAGCGAGGACTCGCACGCGACCAGCCGCGCGAGCGCCGCCTCGAGCTCGCGGTGGATCGTGAAGGTGCCGCAGATGAAGCGCACCGAGCCGGTGCCCGCGCCGAAGCGGTCCAGCGCGGCTTTGCCGGCCGCGACCACTTCCGGCACGTCACACAGGCCGAGATAGTTGTTGGACGAGAGGATCACGACCTCGCCGCGCCCCTCCATCCGGGCCCGCGCGCCCTGCGGCGACTCGAGGTAGTTGAGCCGCTTGTAGACGCCGTCGCGACGGAACTGGTCCAGCTCGGCCTGCAGGCTGACCGCGAGACTCATGCGATCTCCAGGATGACCTTCCCGGCTTCACCCGAGCGGATCGCGGCGAGCGCCTCGTCGATCCTGGCGAGCGGAAAGCGATGGGTCAGAACAGGGGAGGGATCGAACCGTCCCCCGGTGAGAAACCGCCGCATCTGGTGCCACGTCTCGTACATCTTGCGGCCGATCACGCCGTATAGCGTGATGCC
>JBOHSO010000142.1:0-3216 GCA_050921685.1 Gemmatimonadales bacterium | reverse complement strand
GTTCTTGTCCCAGTTCGCGGGTGGCTTCCGATGATCCTCTCGCGCCGCTGGCTCGAGGACCTCCTGGGCCGGCCGCTCGACCCGCTGGAGGTGGTGCGGATCCTCACCGCACGCGTCAGCCCTGTCGAAGCCGTCACGCCGTTGCACCAGGACCTCGGCCAGGTGCTCGTGGCTCGCGTGCTGGAGGTGAAGCGACACCCCAACGCCGACCGATTGAGCCTGTGTGTAGTGGATGTGGGGGGCGCCGGAGGACCGCTCGAGGTCGTCTGTGGAGCACCGAACGTCCAGGCGGGGAAGCGCTATCCGTTTGCGCCGGTCGGAAGCGTGCTCCCCGGCGGATTGAAGCTGGAGCGGCGCAAGATCCGGGGAGTGGAATCGAGCGGGATGCTCTGCTCGGCGAAAGAGCTCGGGCTCGGTCAGGATCAGCAGGGGATTCTGGAGCTCGAGACCGACGCGGCGCCGGGGACCCCGTTCCTCCACGCCATGCCCATCGCCGACGACCGGATCGTCCTCGAGGTGTATGCCAACCGCCCCGATCTCCTGTGCCACAAGGGGGTCGCGCGCGAGCTGGCGGCGGCGCTGGACGGCGCGGTGAAGCTGCCGGCCGTTCCCGGGGCGAAGCCGGTCACCCTGCCGACCGGCGGACGCCGAGGCGCCGGTGGCCGGAGTGAGGGAACACACGAGGGCGTCGTGGACGGGGTGCGCGTGGCGGTGGAGGACGTCGAGGGCGCCCCGCGCTACATGATCGCGGTGATCCGGGGCGTGCGCGTGGGGCCCAGTCCCGCCTGGTTGGCCGCCCGGCTGGAGGCGATCGGGCAGCGACCCATCAACAACGTGGTCGACGCGACGAACTACGTCTTGTTCGAGCTGAACCAGCCGCTGCACGCGTTCGATCTGGCTCGACTGCGCGGACCGGCGGTCGTGGTGCGCCGCGCGGCGGCGCACGAGAAGATCGTAACGCTGGACGGCGTGGCGCGAATCCTCACGCCCGAGATGACCGCAATCTGTGACGCCGAGCGCCCCACGATCGTGGCCGGCGTGATGGGGAGCGCCGAATCGGAGGTCACCGACACGACGACCGACTTGGTGCTCGAATGCGCCTTCTTCCAGCCGACACGCATTCGACGTACCGGGCGCGCCCTCGGCCTTTCCAGTGAGTCGAGCTATCGCTTCGAACGTGGCATCGACATGCTCGGCATGCCGGATGCCCTGCGCCGCGCCATCGAATTGATCGTCGCTGTGGCGGGCGGCGAGGTGCGCGAACCGCCGCTCGATCTCTGGCCCGCGCCGCAGCAACCCCGCACCGTGTTCCTGCGTCCTGAGCGGGTCGACACGCTGTTGGGAGTGCCGTTCCCCCGTGCCGAGATCGAGGGCCTGCTGTCGAAGGTGGGATTCGTCGTCGCTCCGAAAGACGCCCGGCTCGCCGTTGTGGTACCGGGGTGGCGCCCCGATGTGACGCGGGAAGTGGATCTCATCGAAGAAGTCGCTCGCCTGAAGGGCTACGATGCCTTCCCGGACGAGCTGCGGCCCTACCGGTTGGGCGCGGTGCCCAGCGCGCCTTCCGAGGTCGCGCTGACGCGCGTGCGGAAGCGGATGGCGCAGGCGGGGTTTTTCGAGGCACGCACCTCGTCGATTGGACCCGCCGATGGCCCGGATGCGGTGCCGCTGCGCAATCCTCTGTCCGCCGAAGAGGCGCATCTGCGCAGCCGGCTGCTGCCGGGCCTCGTGCGACGCGTCGAGCACAACTGGGCGGTGCGTGAACGCGACGTCCGGCTGTTCGAAGTGGGGATCGTGTTCCGTGCCAGGCCAAACGGAGCCCCGGAGGAGCGGCTGGCACTCGCGGCGGTGCTCACCGGGGCACGTCGGCCGATCCACTGGTCCGAGGGTGCGAAAGTGCCTGATATGGACATATGGGACCTCAAGCACCACTTTGAGTTAGGGGTTGAGGCAGGCGCCCCTGGCACCCGAGTGGCGCAGGCTACGGGAGGGCACCTCTGGGCTGCCGTGCGGCCCGACGGCCGGATTGCTGGCGGCGCAGCGGTGCTCGAGGCGGACGCACCACGATGGGCCGGGGTGTTGCTCGGGTTCGAGGTCGAGCTCGAGGTGACTGGGGAATCACCGCAGCGGTACGTACCGCTCCCGACCCAGCCGCCGACGCTGCAGGACCTGTCGCTGGTGCTGCCGGGCGGGGTGACGGCCGAGCAGGTGGAGGCGGTGCTGCGGCGCGTCGGAGGACCGCTGCTCGAGCGGCTCCTGGTGCTGGACGAGTATCGCGGGCCCAACGTGCCCGCCGGGACGCGAGGCGTGACGTGGCGCAGCGTATTCCGCGATCCCGCCCGCACGTTGCGGGACAGCGAGGTGGATGACCTGATCCGGCGGGCGCTGACGGCCCTGGAAGGAGAGCTGGGTGTACGACGGCGCACGGGTTGACGTTCGGGCGTTGGAGCAGCTCGAGGGAGTGCTGCGCGAGGTCGCCGAGGAGCTCGCGACGTGGCGCGCACGAGCCCTAAAGGCCGAGGCGGACACGAAGGGCGGGGCCCCGCGGGGAGGGGGTGGGGGACACGCCCGTGGTGATGGTGAGGGGCGGGGCCGCGTCGCGGAGCTGGAGACGGAGAACCGGCAGCTGCGTGCTCGGGTCGAGACCGCGCGCAAACGCGTGCAGGAATTGCTCGGGCGGATGGCATTCCTCGAGGAGCAGTCCCGCGAGGCGCCCGGCGTAACAGCAGGCGGGGCCACCCCGCGGTGAGCGCCAAGAAGCACGCGGTCAAGGTGATGATCGGGGGAGAGGAGTACACGGTCCGCTCGGATCTCTCGCCGGAGTACACGCGCGAGGTGGCGGGGTACCTGGATCAGGCGCTCAAGAAGGTCCTGTCACAGGGCGGGCTGGTGGAGACCCACAAGGCCGCGATTCTCGCGGCGCTGGACATCACCAACGAGCTGTTCCAGGCCAGGAAAGGTGAGCGTGAAGTGGCGGCCCGGCTGGCAGCGCTTTCGGACGACTTCGCGAAGATGCTGCCGCCGGGTCGGCGGAAGGTGGCGGAGCACTGAAGCAGCGTTCCGAGGCTGGCAGCTGATGGCTGACGGCATTGTTCGACAACAGACGCGCGGACCTGTGCTGCGCGGTGCGGAGATAGATCGATGTCTACGGTACTTGGGATCGTCGTGGCCGTTCTCGGCGGCGGAATCGCTGCGGGAACGGTTTTCTATATCCTCGGG
>JBOHSO010000141.1:0-2237 GCA_050921685.1 Gemmatimonadales bacterium | reverse complement strand
GGCTCAGGCGCCACCGCGACCAGCGCCGCCGGCGGGGGCGCCAACTCGCTCGACCAGGCGCCGAAGGCGGTGCGCTCGGTCCCGATCTGGACCCGCACCTGGCCGTCCCGCCGATCGATCTGGTAGTCCTTGAGCACGTCGAGCTCGATCACCACCCGCACGACGTCGGGCCGGAACTGCCCGTAGCGCACGTTCTTCACGCCGCCGCGATTCCGCCCGTCGTACAGCGCCGCGGGGGCCGCGAGCCGGGCCCCGAGAAGGTCGACCACCAGCCGGGACGGGCCATGGAGCGTGAAGTCCCGCACCTCCACCACCCCCTGCAGGTGGATCACGACTTCCACCTTGCCGGTGGCCGGCGCCACGCTGACTGCGCGGACTTCGCCGTCCCGGCCCGCGCCATCGGTGACCCGTGGTGCCGCCGCGAGGGCGAGGCCTGCGGCGAGAACGATGCTGCGCTTCATGGCGTCTCCTCCTGCCTGGCGAGCGACAACGTCTGCTGCCGCTCAAACCCGAATTCTTGAACCGTGAACACCACTTCGCGCGGCCGGATCTGAGTGACCCGCAGGCGACCGATGACGTCGCCGGTTTTGGCGCGATACCGCTTCCCCGTGGTGACGTCCCGGAGCACCGCAACGCTGCGCGCGTTGTAGCGCTCGTCGTACACCACGGTCACGAGCTTCAAATCCGTGATCAGCGGCCGCACGTCACCCGATTTCAGCAGCGACATGAACGGATCCCGCCCCCCGCCCTGGAACGTGAACACCTCCCGCACGAGCGAGAGCGGGGCGGTGTCGGGGAGCGCCGTTGTGTCCGGCGCACTGGATTGCCCCGTCGCCTGGCCGGCGAGCGGTGCCGTCAACAGCAACCCGGCGTACAGGACCCTACTGGCGCGCATTCGCCGGTCCTCCCGCCGTCCGTTTCACGTAGGTGCGCAAGTCGAAGCTCGCCTCCAGCAAGGCGCCGACCGTGTCGCCGACCAGCCGTTGCGTCTGCTGGCTGGCCGGCCGCAGCACGAGGTCCTGCGGCACCATGATGCGAGCCAGGCTGGCGACGTCGGCGAGGAATTCCCCGATCTGGTCGTAGTGCCCGTACACCTGGAAGCGATACCGGTAGATGTCGAAGGCGGGCTGGGGCGGCCGGGTCGATTGGACCGTGTCGCCAGGCTCGCGGAAGGTCAATACCAGCGGCGGGCCGGCCTCGACCGCGAGCGGCTGGAAGCTTCCCAGCGCGATGCCCCGGACCTTGGCCCGGTTGGAGATGTTGTCGAGCAAGCTCGGGACCTCGTTCTGCTCGGGGACCAGGCGCCGCATCAAGCCGAGGGCGCCGCGGTACTGCTCGGCCGCGCGGCGCATGCTTTCCACGCTGCCGGAGGCCAGATCGGCCTTCGCCTTGCGGATCACCGCATTGAGGCTGTCGATCTGGCCTTCCGCGGCCGCGACCTGCTCCCGCCGTGGGCTTAGGATCTTGTCCCACGCGAGGTACCCGCCGGCCACGGAGGCGACGATGACCAGCAACAACACCTGACTACGCTGATCCGTAGGAAGGCCGAACGCCATGATCTACCTCACCGACTCGACGAGCGGCACCGTGCGGATGTACAGCGAATCCGCCTGGCGGTACCGTGCGGTGATCGAGAATTCGGTGACCGGCCGGTCCTGCTCGATCACCGTCGTCGCGCGCGTCGACGCCACCTCAGCAAGCCACGGCGAGGCCGCAAGCTGGCGCATGAACGTGGTGAATGCTTGGATATCCACGGTGCGTCCGTCAATCGACACGCGGACTTCGTTCGATACGGGCGTCGCGGGCGCCTGCGTGCCCACCGGAGCCCCGCCCGCCGGCGCGGCTATCCCGATGAATTGAACGGTCGTAATCCAGGTGTAGGCCGGCAGCGCTTTGGTGATCTCATCCAGCATGTGGGGCCAGATGTAGCGATCGGCGTCGATGCCGCGAATGATCGTCATCTCCGCCGCCAGGGAATCGCGCACGCGCTCGGCCTGCCGTTTCTGCGCCACGACGGCGTCGTACCGCCGCTTCTCGGCTTGCACTCCTCGCAGCACCCCTTCCAGCCGGTTCAGGCGGCTGGTGTTCAGCGCGTAGAACGCGCCGTTCCCGCCGATCGCGATCACCGCCGCCGCGATCGCCGCGAGCAGCCACGGGTCCTTGACGTTCGCGAGGACCGCACGGAAATCGGGAACCCGGAGCCGGCCGCCTCCCGGCGCCTTGCGCTTCTGTCCTGG
>JBOHSO010000140.1:0-3800 GCA_050921685.1 Gemmatimonadales bacterium | reverse complement strand
GCCAATGGTAGTGCTCCCCCACCGTACGATAGCATTGGCGGTACAACGCGGCGTCCGCGGCCGGCAACCGCTCCTGCATGAGGTCGGGGAAGCTCCCTAGCGCGTCGCGGAACTGCCCCCGATCCGTCAGTTGCAGATACGTGCGCGTCACTTGCATGCCGACTATCTTAATCGCGTCTCCAACTCCCGTGAGATCGGCAGTGACCTCGCCCGTCCGCGCCGCCGGCTACGATACCATTCCCTTGCCACTCGCCCTGCATCTGGCGAGCTACACCGTGATCGGCCTGTTCAGCATGTTCGCGGGCGGCCTGAACCTGATCGATCCCGGTCACATCCTGCGGCTTGGGCTGCCGCTGCTCGCGCTCACCGGGTTCAGCTGGGGCTACGTGTTCGGGATCCTCATGGGCCGCAAGGAGGTCGTCGCCCTCGGGCTGCTGGCGAGCGTCGCCTACGCCGGGGCGGGCGCCTGGAAGCTGGGATCCGACCGGCCCTTCGGCCTGCTGCTGCTCGCCATCGGCGTGTACGGTCTCGTCGTGCTGGTCGCCTACCGCAAGCGCATCACCGCCTGAGCCCTTGTTAGCGGATATCGAGCAGGTCGCCGCCACGGACCGGCGCGGCGGGCAGCTCGACCACGAAGCGCGCTCCGCCCAGCTCTCCGTCTTCGAGTTGGATCCGCCCCCCCAGCTCGCTCACCACCCGCCGACAGATCGCCAGGCCGAGCCCTGACCCCTCGTCGGGGCTCTTCGTCGAGAAAAAAGGCTCGAAAATCCGCTCGCGGACGTCCGCAGGCACCCCGGGGCCGGAATCCTCGACCGTGAACCGCACCCATCCCTCGCGCCCCTGCGTCGAGAGCCGGATGACTCCCGAGACCTGGCCCCGCACGGCGTGTTCGGCGTTGGTCACGAGGTTGGACACGACCTGCACCAGCTCCTGACCGAGCCCGAGGACCGCCGGCGCCGCATCGTCGATCTCGGTTTGGACCTCTACGTTTTCCGCACGCAGGACGCGGCGACGGATCTCCGCCACGTCGCGGATCACGTCGTTCAACTGCACGGGGGTGGGCGTCGTGTCGGCGCGACGGGCGAGCTGCAACAGGCTGCGCACGATGCGCGCGGCCCGGTCCACTTCGCGGACGATGGCGCGCGCCGCGGCTTCGGTTTCCGGATCCTTCCCGCCGAGCAGCTCCGCCTCCATCCGAATGGCGGCCAGGGGATTGTTGACCTCGTGCGCGACGCCGCTCGCGATCTCGCCCACGGTCGCGAGCTTCTCGCGCGCGATCATCTCGCGCTGGGCGTGCAGCTCGTCGGTGCGGTCGTACAGCGCGACCAGCAGGTCGGTGGACCCGAGCCCTTCGAGGTCGGTCACCGTGCAGTCGCAGATGCGGCGATCGCCCGAGGGGTGGGTGACGACGACCCGGCCGTGCCACGGGCTGCCGCGTCGGTGGACGGCGAGCAGCTGCGACAGGTCGGTGTCCGCGCAGGAGACGCCCAGGTCGTGGAGGGGACGCCCGACGACCTCCTCGTTGCGCGCGACGGCGAACACGCGCCGCCCGGCCTCGTTCAGCAGGTGTACGCGGCCGCCGGGGTCGATCAACACCATCGGCAGGGGGCTCGCATTGACTATCGCGGTGGCGCGATCGGCGGCGGCCCGCGTCGCCGTCACGACGTGGGACAGCTCCAGGCCACCGGCCAAATGGGCCGCCACCGCGGTGAAGAAATGCAGGTCCGCGATGGTGAAGGGCGGCGGCGGCGCAGCGGCGTCGCGACGGTGGAAGCGCACCAGCCCGATCGCGCCGAGCACCCCGGTGGCCGATTGCAGTGGGGCAATCAGTGCCGCGCGGGCCAGCGATACCGTCCCCAGCCCCGTCGGCGGCAGGTAGATGTCCGGCTCTTCGCGGATGTTGCCGGTGATCAGCGCTTCGCCGCTGCGCACCACGCGTCCTGTGGTGCTTTGATCGAGCGGCAACAGCATGCCGTCGAACTCCGCCGACCGCCCGAGCGCCACGACGACGCGCAGGGGGTCCCCGGACGGCCCGCGCAACGCGGCGTAGGCGCCTTCCGCGTCGAACAGCTTCATCATGCTCTGCAGGGTGTACCGGAGCATGAGGTCGCGCTCGGGGGCCGCGAGCAGCCAGCGCGACAGCTCGACCACGAAGTTGCCAAGCCGCTGGTCGCGCTCGAGGGTTGCCCGGCGCCCCACCATCGAGGCCAGCGCGGCGGCGGCGTCCAGCGCGGACTCCAGGTCGTCGGTAGCGAGGTCCGCCCGCGACCCGTGGAGTTCCACTTCGACCCGATGGCCCTCGGGGTCACTCCAGGCCAGCGTCCGGGGCGCTGCGGCGGGAGCGCCGTCCGTGGTCACGACGCCGCGCTCGCGAGGGCCTTCATATCGCAACACGACCCGGGCCGCTTCTGTCCACGTGCGCAGTGTCTCGGCCGCCCGATCCCAGAACGCCTGGACCGTCGCCGCGTCGTGCGCGTCGCGGAACAGTCGCCGCGTGACATGGCGCATCGGCTCTAACATGCGTCCACCAACGGCGTCAAGCAAAGACGTCGGGCCCGGAACCCCTCACGGGTTGGTCGGCCTGATATCCAGTTCGCTCACCATCGCGCGGTCGGGCAGAATGAGCGCCGCCAGGACCGCCTGCGCCACGTCGTCGGCCGTGAGAATCCGGTCGCGATTGGGGCGCATGCGATCCTGCTTGTCCATGAACGGGGTCGCGACCGAGCCGGGGCAGATCGCGATCACGCGCACCTGCTGCTTGCGCACCTCGAGCATCAGCGCCTTGGAGAACCCCAGCACGGCGTGCTTCGAAGCACAATAGGCCGTCCCCCCCTCGAACCCGTTGCGCCCGGCGAGCGAGGCGATGTTCACGATGCTGGACGGACCCGCGCGCACCAGCGCGGGAAGGAACGCGCGGGTGACGAGGTACAGGGACCGGAGGTTCACGGCCATGGTCGCGTCCCAGTCTTCCAGGGTGAGCTCCTGGAGCGGGGCGAAACGGCCGATGCCGGCGTTGTTCACGAGCACGGCGGCGTCGCCGCGCTGGCTGGCCACCCCCCGGGCGAACGCCTCGACCTGGCCGGGGTCGCCGATGTCGCACGCCTGCCCGATCGCGTCGATCCCGCCCGCGTGCAGGGCGTCGAGCGTGGATCGGATGTTGGAGGCGGTGCGGGCGCAGATGGCGATGTGGGCGCCCGCGCGCCCCAACGCGACCGCGATGGCGCGCCCGATGCCTTCGGTCGCCCCGGTGATCACGGCGAGCTTGTCGCGCAGCTCCATCAGTTACGGCCCCCGCGCCTTGGCCGCCAGGCGCATGTTGAATCGGTGCAGGTCGATGGGCGCGCGCACGTGCGTGCCTGCGCCGATCGGCTCCGTGCCGTCGTGCGCGGTGACGGCGAACGTGACGGTTTTCTCGTCCACGGCGGTGACGGTCGCGCTGGCGGTCACCATGCGACCCACAGGCGTCGCGGCGAGGTGCTTCACGCTCACGGCCACGCCCACCGACGCCCACCCGGCCGGCAGATACGGCTGGATGGCTTCGCCCGCGGCGACCTCCATGAGGTACACCATCATCGGCGTGCCGTACGCTTCCGGCAGCCCCGGGTGGAAGTGCGCGACGGTGAGGTCGCGGGTGACGACGACGGAGGTGGTCGCGGTAGCGCCGAGGGGAATGGCGCTCCCTCCGGGTGTGGTCATTTCCCGCACCACTGCTTCCAGGCATCCTGCGCGGCGCCGATCGTCACGTCGTTCTGATACCGCACCAAGGGTAGACGAAGCAACAGCGGCTCGGCCACGAGCTG
>JBOHSO010000139.1:0-2070 GCA_050921685.1 Gemmatimonadales bacterium | reverse complement strand
CGATGTCGATCACGTCGCCGGCGTGGGGGCCGATCTGCACGCGGTCGCCCACGTCGAACGGTCGGCGCCACATGATGAACACCCACCCGGCCAGGTTCGCGACCAGATCCTTCAGGGCGATCGCGAGGCCGGCCGTGGCCAGACCGAGGAACGTGGCCAGGGCGCCGGCGCGCACGATCCAGACGCGCCCGACCAACACGAGCCCCACCAGGAGGGCGATGTAGGTGATCGTCTTGCGCCACTTGTAGCGGATCCACGGGTCCTGCACGCGGCGGTGCAGCAGGCCCAGGGCGAGCCGATGCGCCAGCCACAGCCCGCCGATGAGGACGAGGGTCGCCAGCAGCCGGTCCTGCACGGCGGGGCTCAGAGCGGCGTATTCCTGCAGCCACGCGCGCATGGGGTGGGGCCATTCCGGGGGTGGTGTTGCCCGCAAGCTATGGTTTCGCATAGGTATCCGCCAGCGGCATATTGCTCTACGTGACCGGTTTCGAATCGACATCGTGACCGACGCCCTGACGTGCAACCGATGTGACGCGCCCATTCCTCCCGGCGCGCACTTTTGCGCGAGCTGCGGTTTCGACGTGTCGGGGCAGCTCGGCGGCGTGGCCACGATGCGCGTCGATGCCCCGCTCGCGTCGCCGCCTCCCGACGCGCTGATCGAAGGGTTACGCCAAGCGATGCTCGGCGAGTACGAGGTGCTGGCGGAGCTGGGCCGAGGTGGCATGGCTACGGTCTACCTGGCCCACGACATCGCGCTCGGCCGCAAAGTCGCGATCAAGGTGATGTCTCCCATCCTGTTGAGCGGGGAGGGGATGGCGGAGCGCTTCAAGCGCGAAGCACGCACGGCGGCGCAGCTCAGCCACCCGCACATCATCCCGATCTACGCGGTGAAGGAGAGCGATCAGCTCCTGTGTTTCGTGATGAAATTCGTCGAAGGCCGTCCGCTCGACTCCATCATCCACGAAATCGGGCCGCTGCCGATCCCGATGGTGCAGGCCATCATGCAGCAGGTCGGCTCCGCACTCGGCTATGCGCATCGCCGCGGCGTGATCCATCGTGACATCAAGCCCGCCAACATCATGGTCGACACCGAGGGATGGGCGGTCGTCGGCGATTTCGGCGTCGCGAAGGTGTCGGCCACCACCGGCCTGACGGTGACCGGCCAGACGGTCGGCACGCCGGCGTACATGAGCCCGGAGCAGTGTGCCGCCAAGGAGCTCACGGGCACGTCGGACCAGTACTCCCTGGGCATCGTGGCGTACGAGATGCTGTCGGGGAGACTCCCATTCGCCGCCGAGTCGATGATGGCGGCGATGTATGCACACTTCAACGAGTCGCCGCCGCCGATCCTCGAGGCCCGACCCGACTGCCCGGTGGCGCTCGACGCCGCCGTGACGCGGATGCTGGAGAAGGATCCGGCGTATCGCTTCCCGAACATGGAAGCGGCGATCGCGGCGGTCGGCGCGGCGCCGCTCGCGCCCGACGATCCGATCCGCACCCAGATGATGACGCTCGCCGCCCAAGGCGACAACCTGAAGGTGCTGCAGCGCCACAGCACACCGGTGAGCCAGCCGTCGGTGGTCAGGAGCGAGGTCGGCAGGAGCGGTGCCCGGCCGTCGGTCGCCACGCTGGTGATCTCGCCCGCCCGCGTGACCGTCGCCGCCGGCGACGCGGTGCAGCTGCGCGCCACCCCCAAGACGCGCGGCGGCCAGACCATCGCCAACCGGCCGGTGAGCTGGGCGTCCACCAACACCGACGTCGCCCGGGTGTCGGCGAACGGGCTCGTCACGGCGGTCGGCCCGGGGACGCTCACGATCACCGCGTCCACGGAGAACACCAGCGCCACCGCGATCATCATCGTCACCGCTGGGCGCTCCCTGAGGAAAGTGATCGGCGTGGCCGCGGGCGGACTCGTGCTGGCCGGGATCGCGGGGGCGCTGTGGCTGTTCGGCCCGTTCGGCCGGAGCGACACGACTCCGATTCAGGGTTCGGAGAGCGGTGCCGGGCGCGCCCCGCCCGCCACCCAGACGGTGAGGCCCGGTACGCAGGCGCCCGTGAACTCGCCGGCAC
>JBOHSO010000138.1:0-4743 GCA_050921685.1 Gemmatimonadales bacterium | reverse complement strand
CCTCCTCATCGGAAGCGGACACCGCCGCCTCGAACGGCGTCCGGGCCCACGATGTGACCGCCCGCAATTGGGCGAGAGCATACGCCTCCACCGTGAGATCGCCCGGCAACAGCCGGTCGATGAACATCGCGCGGTCTTCGGGATCGACCGGCGGGAGGGCCAGGAGCTGCAGCGATCGCTCCAGCTCGTGGATGCTCGGCGTCCCCTCCACGTCCTCGTCCGCCGCTGGGCCGGCCAGCGCTGCCTCATGGTAGGCCTCGCGCCGTCGCGTGAGGACGTCGGCGTAGTTGACGCCCGACTCGAACATCGTGAATTCCTCGACCGCGGCGCCGCGATGCGGGCTCACCAACGCCGAGAACGCCGCCGAGTGAATCCAGATCTCGGGCCGCCCATCGGCGTCGAAATCGAGCGTCTCGCAGGAGAGCGACTCGCCCCGGCGCAGCTCCAGCTCCGCCGCGGCGAGGTTGCGCCACACGGCGGCCCGCAGGTGGGGCAGGTAGAGCCCACCGAACACACCGTGCCAGTACGCATCGTTGCATTGCGCGCGTCCGATGGCACGTCGGGCGGTGGTCGGGTCGCCTCGCTGCCGGCACAGGGCCGAGAGCGCCTGCATTTTCTTGTGCATCCGGTTCGCTTCCGGGTAGCGCACCAGGAAGTTGGGCCAGTGAGCGCCGCGCAGGTGCGCTCCATCCGGACCCGTGAGACGCTTTCCGAGCTCGCGCTCCAGGCGAGTCAATCGGCTCGCGGCAGCCGGCGGCAGCGACCACAGCTCCATTTCCCGGTACGACGCAGTCGGCAAGTACGCGAGGCCCCCGCTCGGTGCGTCCCGCACCGCTTCCGCCACGGTCGACAAGCGAACCACCCCGTCCGCCCGCACTCGCTCCATCGCGTCGAGGAATTTCTCAAGCCAGCCGCGCTCGAACACCCAGGTTCTCGTGCCGGGCCAGCCACCGAACTTTTCCCCGTCGTCGACCAGCACCGCGAGGGCACGGCCCTGGGAATGCAGCCGCCGCAGGTAGTCCACCGTTTCCTGCGGCGGCCGGAACGGCACGAGGTACCGCAGCCGCTCGTCGATCGGCAGCAGCGCGAGCCGGTGGCCGCCGCTTTCGGTCCAGAAGGGTGCGTGGAGCTGACCGGGATCGAAGCCGGTCACCAGGAAATGGCGGTCGTCCACCAGGACGGACTGCACGCCGGCCTCGGCGAGATCGGCCGCCAGCTGGGGCTCCCACACGCGCTCGGTGAGCCACAACGCCGCCGTCTCCACCCCGAAGCGCCGCCGCACGGCCTCGCGCATCCACCCGATCTGCTCGACACGGTCGGCGCGCGGCAGCGCCGCGAGAATCGGCTCGTACAAGCCGCCGAGCAGCAGCTCCACCTGGCCGCCGGCTACGAGCGGTCCGAGCAGGTCCAGATAGGCCGTGTCGTGCGTCTCGAGCCATTCCAGCAGGGGACCCGACAGATGCAGACAGATGGGTGAGAAACCACGCTGGGCGACGGCCTGCAAGAACGGGAGGTACGCCTCGCGCACGTGTTGCTCGAACACGTGGTCGTAGTTGCCCACCGGCTGATGCAGGTGGACGCCGAACACGAAGCGGAGCGGCGGCGCGGCGGCCGCAGTCACGAAGACACCACGAAGCCAAGGCGACGCGCGACACCCTCCAGCGCTGTCACTCGCTCCGGGCCGGCCGCTGCTCGCACTCGATAAAACCTCGTTTGTGCGTCGAAGGGAATAGCACGGCCGAGCAGGTCCAACAGATCGGCGAGATCGAGCACTTTCGCCGTCGCCGCGGCGGAGTGGTCGTGTTCCAAGTCTTCGACTGCCTGCACCAGCGCCCGCGTCACCACGGTCGGCAAGTCCCCCTCGCCGGCCGCCAGCGCCTCCAGCTCGACGGGGGTAAGCCACTGCGCCACCACCGCGCGACGCAGCACGGTAGCGATCGCGCGCCGCTGCCGCTCGGGGAGGTCCGAGAGCGTCAGCCGGGTCTCGGCCGCTCCGTTCGGCGAGCTCACGACCAGAGAGAGGCGAGCGAGTCCCGGCCGTCCCACCGTTACCTGGTATCGCTCCGCACGGCCGGTGCGGCGATGGGTGAGGACGACGCGGTCGTCACGGACCTGCGCCCGGTAGCTGGCCGCGGTTGCCTCCGGCGCCTCGGGCACGAAGGTGCGAACCGCCATGTAGCCGCCCGCGTAGCGGATCGCCGGCGCGACGCGTGGCTTGACGGACCGCAGGTAGAGACGGCGTCCGTCCCCGGCGTCGCGGTCGTTACTTGTGGCCTCGGCCAGGCGTTCGAGCAGGCCGGCCTCGAGCCGCTCCGCTTCGCCACCGGCGAGGTCGATAGCCCGGGCGGCGTAGCGCAGCACCTGCAGCGCTTCGATACCGCCGATGTCGTCGAAAAACCAGCCGCATGAGGTAAACATCCGCAGTGCATTCCGCTCCAGCTCGAGCAGCTCCCGTGCGCGTATCGACTCGTCCGGTCCTGATGGTCCACGGAGGCCGGCGCGCACGAATCGGGCGATCGCCTCCTCGCCCGCGTCCATGACCGCCCCGTAGCCGTCCCGGGCTTCCCATGGCTCGCGCAACAGGGTGCCCGCTTCTCGCTCAAACAACGTGTGCAGCTCGAACGCCAGCCAGTCGAGGGCCTCCCGCAGCGGCGCCCGCCAGCGCTGCTGGCTCGGCACGACGGTCCCGATCCGGCACCCGCAGTCCGCCCGCCAGCGCTCCACCCCGTGCGGGCAGCTCCACGAGCTCGGGAACACGAACTCGACGACCTCCTGCGGCGGATGCCGGGCGAGCACGGCGGCGCAGTTCTCGACGCGGATCTCGGGGTGTGGCCCGAGCTCCTCCAGCACCGACGCGAGCGCCATCTCGCCGAAGCGGTGGTGGTGTCCGAACGTTTCGCCATCGGTCGCCACCATCACCAGCGAGGGCTCGGCGCCGGATCGGTTCGGGTCCACGAGCCGCGCAGTCCAGCGTCGCGCGTCGCGAAGCAGGGTGCCGAAGGCGACGTCGTGCGAGATGGGACCATCGTAAACGAATACCGCGATGCTGCGTCCGTTCGTGGTGCGGTGCCGCGCGGGGAAGCCCCCGGCCGGCACCCGCTCGACCTGGCTCGGCCCCACGATCGTGAAGCGGATCCCTTCGGCCGCCAGGACGTCGAGCGTCTCCGCATCGACGGCGGCCTCGGGCATCCACATGCCCTCGGGCTCACGCCCGAAGCGCCGCCGGAAATCGGCGATCCCCCAGCGAACCTCGGTGATCTTGTCGCGACGGGAGCAGAGCGGCAGGATGGCGTGATGGTACGGCATGGCGATGGCGTTCCCATGGCCGCCGTGCCGATCGCGACTCACCCGATCGGCCTCGAGGATCGCTCCGTAGGTCGCCGGTGCCTCGCGTTCCAGCCACTCGAGCAACGTCGGGCCGACGTCGAAACTGATGGACGAGAGGGTGTTGACGATGCGCGCGATCCGCCCGTCCGCTCCGGGAAGGCGCGCCGCGACGACCGCGCGGTAACACTCGCGCTCGATGCGCTCGTTCCAGTCGTGGAAGGGAGCGGCCGACGGCTCTTCCGGAACTTCATCGAGCCACGGGTCCGCTCGAGGGGGTTGGTAGAAGTGGCCGTGAATCACCACCGACCGAACGGCAACGTCCATCAGCCGTTCCGGAACAGAGGGAGGTACTGCTCGTACCCTTCTTCCTTCAGTCGCTCGGCCGGAATGAACCGCAGTGCCGCCGAGTTGATGCAGTACCGCAGCCCGGTCGGCCGTGGCCCGTCGTCGAACACGTGCCCGAGGTGGGAATCGGCCTGGGCCGACCGGACTTCGGTGCGCTCGATGACGAGCCGACGGTCCGTCTTGCGGCGGACGTTCCCGTCCTCCAGCGGTCGCGAGAAACTCGGCCATCCCGTCCCCGAGTCGAACTTGTCGAGCGAGCTGAACAGCGGCTCGCCGGAGACGACGTCCACGTAGATCCCGGGACGGTGGTCGTCCCAGTACTCGTTGCGGAACGGCGATTCCGTGCCGTCCTGCTGGGTCACCTGGTATTGCAGCGGACTCAGCGAGCTCCGCAGCTCGGTCTCGGTCGGCTTGCGAAAGGCCATCGCATTCCATCCCTTCTGACTGTGTTGGGGCGCTTCGGCGACTCAGCCGGTGGGGGGATCATCGGGCGGATCGTCCCCGAGCAGCTCGGCGCGCATCGCCGGGGCGTAGTGCTCGCTGACGTACTGTCGCACCATGCGCTGGGCCGTGAAGCGCGCCCCCGTGACATGAAGCGCATGCTTCATCCGCTGGATCCAGCCCACGGGCAGGCCGCGCTCATCTCGTGCGTAGAACAGGGGGACCACCTCGCGCTCCAGCAGCGCGTAGAGCTGCTCCGCGTCCGCCGCGTCGGCGTCCTCCCCCGGCCGGCTCAACGGGATCGCCCAGCCGTTCTGCCCGGTGTAGCCCTCCGCCCACCAGCCGTCCAGTGTGCCCAGCTGGGGGATGGCGTTCAGGCCCGCCTTCATGCCGCTCGTCCCGCAGGCCTCCAACGGGGCGCGTGGCAGATTGAGCCACAGATCCACGCCCTGCACCAGGCGATGCGCCAGGTGCATCTCGTAGTCCTCGAGAAACGCGACCCGGCCCTCGAACCGCGGATCGCGCGTGAACGAGTAGACCTGCTGCAGCATCTCCTTCCCCGGCTCGTCGGCCGGATGCGCTTTGCCCGCGAACAGGAATACGACCGGACGCTCCGGATCATTCACCAGG
>JBOHSO010000137.1:0-8203 GCA_050921685.1 Gemmatimonadales bacterium | reverse complement strand
GAGGCCGACGAGCGTGGCGAGGGCCGTGATGAGCCAGAGAACGGTGATGAGGGCGAATCCATTTCTTGTCTTCATCCCCGTGGCCCTACGATCAGGAGCAGCGTATCCACCATCCCCGCCGCTCGGGCGATGCGCATCCTCACCGCCAAAGGCGCGGAGACCGGGGAGATCCACTCGCGCACGAACGCCGCCCGTTCGCCTGGCATGGCATCGAGTTCTTGGGCCGAGGGAGTTGCACCCGGATCCAGCAGGTAGTAGAACCTGATCTCTTTCACGCTGTCGGCCAGCACGACCGAGTCTCCCGCTCCGACGTCGGCCACGAGACGCCGCTCACGGAGTTCGATGCCGATGCGGCGGCGTACGAGCCAGCCTTCTCGGGTGAGCTGCCAGCTGCCGAACTCGACGCGGTCCGCACGGCCGGCGAACGCGCCTCCCGCCTCACCGACGACGAGCGACCCGAAGGCCTCGGCGAGCCAGCGTCGCGCATTGGATTCCCGGTCGAGCGCCTGGCGCGCATCCGCGAGACGGCGAGTGCCGTCTGCGACTCCATTGAACAATCGGTGCGCGAACAGGACCACAAGCGAACCCACGGTGAGAGCCACCAGGACTTCTATCAGGGTGAAGCCGGCATCTCTTGGAGTGAGGGCGCCGGCCTTGGTCGCCCGCTGAAGCGGGCGCTCGGCGCCGACGCGACGCGCTCTGAAGAGCGCGGCGGCTCGGGACCAGATCTCACGGCGCACGGGGCGGGTCCGGGCGATAGACCACCGTTACCAGGTCCTCCACGTCCGCGGTCTCAGTCCGAATGAGCGCGATCCGGTACAGCGTGCGCTCCGGGCGCTGCACGTCCGCGATGTAGGGCCCCACCATTCTTCGCCCGAGACGGCGGTCGAGATCGCCGCGCGCCAGCAGCGTGTACGCGGCGAGCAGTCGCTCCTCGTCGGCCAGCTCGCGCTCTCGCACCCGGGCCTCGGCTACCGCGCGGGTCCCGGCGCCGACCAGCTCCAGGAGGCCGATGCCTGCGACGCCAAGAATCGCCACGGCGACGAGCACTTCGAGCAGGGCGACACCACGCTCACGGTTTCCCAAGCGAAGCTCCGGTGAGGGGGTCTAGTCCCGGTCCGATGGCGCGACCGTCGGGAAGGAAGAGGACGTGCGTTGTGCGTTGTGCGTTGTTCGATCCAGTGTCCGGGAGGATGACGGTTACGATGGCGAGGCGTCCGGTCCGAATTGCTGCGGCACGCGCATCCGCCAGCTGCCGCTTGGTCGCTGCCGATGAGGGCTCGCGCAGGCCCGCGACCGCGAGCCCGCTCACACCAAGGATCAGCCCGAACAGGGCGAGAGCCACAACCACCTCGATGATCGTGAACCCAGCAGGATTGAACCACGCACCACGCACCACGCACCGGTTTCTCATCACCCTCCCCCCGGCCGCAGCGAATAGACGGCTTGCAGCAGCGCCGCCGCCACGAACGCCACGAGCCCCGCGAACGCCAGGATCAACGCCGGCTCGAGAATCGTCACGAGCGAAGCCAGCCGCCGCTCCGCGTCGCGCTGCTCGATTTCCGCTGCCTTCGTGAGCAGCGCCGGCACTCGCCCCGAGCCTTCGCCGATCGCGACCAGTTGGAGCGCGGTCTCCGTTAGGGCTTGCGTCGCGGACAGCGCAGCGGACAGCGGCGCTCCTTCGGCGACTCGGTCGCGCGAACGACCGAGCCGCTCCGCGATGGCGGCGTCACCCGACGCATCCTGCGCGATGGCGAGCGCCGCGAGCGCCGGGGTCCCGCTGCCCAGCAACGCGCCGAGCGTCCGAGCGGTGCGCGCCGTCGCAAGGGCGTGACGAATCGAGCCCACCAGCGGCAGTCCCAGGAGCCAGCCATGCCACGCCGCGCGCCGTTCCACGAGCAGCCGCGCCCCCACGAAGGCGCCGGCGATCGCGACCCCTAGGACCACGAGCCCGAAGCGGCGCGCCAACCCCGAGGCGGCGATGAGCAGGCGGGTGGCGAGCGGCAGCACCTGGCCGAGGTCGCTGAGCAGCGCCACGAAGCGCGGCACCACGAACACCACGATCACGAGCACGGAGACCGTCCCGACGACGGCCAGGAGCAGCGGATACGCCAGCGCGCCGCGGATACGGGCGACGGTTTCGGCCTCGCGCTCGAGTTGCGCCGCGGCCTGATCCAACGCCGCCCCAAGGCCGACCCCCCGCTCACCCGCGCGCACCAGGCCGATCGTCACACCCGAGAAGAGCCCCGCCTCGCCGGCGAGCGCCGTCCCCAGTGAGGCACCTTCCCGCACCCGCGCGCCGACTCGGCGCAGCGCGTCGCGCAAGCTTCCTGCGGCAACGCGCTCGGTCGCGTGCAGCGCCTTCTCGAGCGGCACTCCGGCGAGGACAAGTGAGGCGAGGCTCTGGAACACCGTGGCCTGAGCCCGCGCCGAGGGGCGGCGCAGGCGCAATGCCGGGCGCTGCGGCTCGACCGCTATCGGGAGCAGCCCGCGCGCCGAGAGCACCGCGGCGGCCTCCGCGCCCGAGCCGGCTTCGATGACGCCGCGCACCGCGGCTCCATCGGTTCGCGCCGCCTCGTAGCGGAATGCCGTCACTGGACGACGTCTCCGTCCTCTCCTTCGCCACCGGGCCGGCCGTCGCGCCCGTAGGTCAGGAGGTCGTAGCCGTTGCGGTTCTTCTCCCCCGGGCTCGTATAGACGTAAGGGCGTCCCCACGGGTCGAGCGGCACCGGCTTCCTGAGGTAGGGCCCACGCCAGTTGCGCGCGGCGGGCTCACCTGCCGGCAGCGAGCGCAGCGCTTCCAAGCCCTGCGCCGACGCCGGGTAGTAGTCGTTGTCGAGGCGATACTGGTCCAGGGCCAGGCCAAACAGCTCGAGCTGCGCCCGGGCCGCCGTGACCTTCGCGTCGCCCACGTTGCGGAACACCATCGGGCCGACGAGCCCCGCGAGCACGGCGATGACGGCGATGACGACGACGAGCTCGATGAGGGTGAAGCCAGAATGGCTAGTGCTCCGTGACACGCAACACCTCCTCCACCGTCGTGATCCCGGCCTGGACCTTCGCCCAGCCGTCCTGGCGCAGCGACGTCATGCCCGCGGCGCGCGCCAGCTCGCGCAGCTCCGACGTGGACGGCAGGCGCGCGACGGCGTGCTTCATCTCGTCCGTCACCACGAGCAGCTCGAACAGGCCGGTGCGGCCCCTGTACCCGGTGTCCCGGCAGGCCGGACAGCCCTTCCCGCGCTCGAGCGTTATCGCCCCCACGGGGTGCTCGGCGAGCAGCGCCACCGCCTGGGGGTCGGGCCGGTAGCGGGTGCGACACTCGGGGCAGATTTTGCGCACCAGCCGTTGAGCGAGCGCGCCTTCGAGCGTCGCGGCGACCATGTACGCCTCGATCTTGAGGTCCGCGAGACGGGTGACTGCGCTTACGGCGTCGTTGGTGTGGAGCGTGGAGAAGACCAGGTGCCCGGTCATCGCCGCCTGCACCGCTACGCCCGCGGTCTCGGCGTCGCGCATCTCCCCCACCATCAGGACGTCGGGGTCCTGGCGCAGCAGGCTGCGCAGCGCGGTGGCGAAGCTCATCCCGGCCTTTACGTGCACCGGCACCTGGGTGACGCCCTCCAGGTGGTATTCGACCGGCTCCTCGACTGTGATGATCTTCTCCGCTTCGCGCCGGCGCAGGCCCAGCGCGGCGTACAGCGAGGTCGTCTTGCCGCTGCCGGTGGGGCCGGTGGCCAGGAGGATGCCGTGCGGCCGCTGCGCCAGCGCCTGGAACCGTGCGAGCGTCTCAGGGGCCATCCCCAGCTCTTCCAGGCCGACGGGCCGGCCGCCCCGGTCGAGCAGGCGCAGCACCACCGATTCCCCGTACAGCGTCGGCACGGTCGACACCCGGAGATCCAGCTCGCGCTCCTCGAGCCGCACCCGAATGCGCCCGTCCTGCGGCGCGCGGCGCTCGGCGATGTCCAGGTCGGCGAGCAGCTTCACGCGGGAGACCACGGCCGCCTGGAGCGCCTTGGGGGGGCTCGGAACCTCGGTCAACACGCCGTCGATGCGGAACCGCGCGTGCAGCCCGTCACGGGTCGATTCGAGGTGGATGTCGGAGGCCCGGGCGTCGTGCGCCTCACGGATCAAGAGGTTTACGAACCGGATGACCGGCGGTTGGTTCGCGAGGTCCCGCGCATCGACAAGCGACGTGTCCGCGCCTTCTCCCCCGGGCCCGACGATGCCGTCCAGGTCACGCACCAGCTCCACCACCGACTCGGCGGACGCGAAGGTGCGGCGGATACCGTCCTGAAGCTCCTCCCGGCCGACGGGGACGAGCTCCAGCCGGAGCCCAAAGGAGACCTCGAGATCGTCCAGCACCTCGATCGCCGGCTCACCCGCGACCGCGACGCGTAGGCGGTCGTCGGCGATCTCGAGGGGGAGGATGCCGTTGTACTCGAGGTAGTCGGCGTCGAACGCCTCTGGGACGGGAAGGCGCGGAACGAGGGGAGTGCTCACGCCGACGACCCCGAGGCAGGCGGCGTGCCAGTTCAGCCGTGTCGTAGACGGGTGATGCTGTCAGCTAAACGTAAGGACTTACGGTGCAGGCGGCCGACGCGTGGCGCCCAGCGGCGGAGTGAGGTGCACAAGGAGGCGGGAATCGTTGTGCAGAAAACGCGTAGCCGATGCACAATCGGCGGTCGTTTGTTTGTGCAGGAACGCCTTTCCGGAGCGAAGCCCAATCGCAACCGACCAACCGAAATGCGCCGCGCCACAAGCTCTTAGGATGCGCTGCTGAACAGCAGAGCAATCCGAACACAGCGGCACGCCGCCTGCCTGCGGACGGGTGACCTCTCCTCTCGCCGAGGCTCTCGATGCGTGCCGCCCTCCTTGCCGCCGCCGTCGCGTTGCTAGTCGTCTCTCCGGTTCCCGCGCTTCACGCGCAAGAGTGTCCCCTGAATTTGCAAAATGAGAACGAGGGCGGTGGGCCGAACCAGTCGGGATCGGTTGGGGTCTTTGCGCGCGGCACAGACTACGCGGTATCGGTGACGCCCGACGGCGCCTCGGTGCAGCGGCAGCAGAACACATCCGGGCACACGTTCGTCTTCACGGTGAGCAACACGGGCGCCTGTGACGATTTCTACGGCATCACCGTGCTCAAGACCGGGACGATCACCGCCGCGAGCGCGAACCCAACCAGCGTCTTCCTGCTGGCGGGCACGCAGACGACCGTGACTGTCACGTACAGCGTCGGCACCGCCCCCAGCGGGGTGATCACCCTGACCGCAATGGGAAGCGCCGCCGCTACCGACAATGGGACGCTCACCGTTACCACCATCCCTCCGCCCGGCGCGCCCATCGTCGACGTCACGCCGTACAACTTCGTTACCCAGAACTACGGTCGCTGCGCCGAAAGCTGCTTCGCCGCCGTGCACGCCCAGAGCACGGTGTCCTATTTCTCGCTCGACGCCCCGCGGAGTGTCACGCTCGCGTACAACGGCGACCGCGTGGATCCGAAGCCGTTCGTCCACCTGAACGTGAGCCCGGATCTCGGTTACGGGCAGACGCCGAGCGAGTACCGATTGCAGGTCAAGGTGAACAGTACGCTCGTCACCTTCGTGAATGGGGAGCAGACGCTCCGCTTCGCTTACGGTGGATCGGCACCTCTGCGTATCGGCGGGCAGTTCAACGCGAGCTCGTACGCGACCGGGATGTACAAACTCGAAATCCTCGCATCGGCGGTCTATCCAGTCGGCTCCATCACCAGCGCCATCGAAATGAAGCTGCTCGTCGTGAACGAGACCACTGCACCCGTCGCGAGGGGATGGACCATCGCGGGGGTACAGCGCCTGTACACCCACGGCGATTCCGCGCTGATCACCGAGGGCGACGGTTCGGCTGTCTATTTCGCCAAGAACGGTGTGTCCTTTGTCACTCCGTCGGGAGAATTCTCGCGCCTCGTGACGGGGATGCCGGGGGGTGGGAGCGGGTGGACGCGGCTGTACCCCGATTCCACGAAGATCGTCTTCAACTCCACCGGGCGTATGATCGAGATGCGCGACCGGTTCAACAACATCACGACGGTAACGTACGACGGCAGCAATCGGGTCTGGAAGATCACCGATCCCGTGAGCAAGGTGATCACCCTCGCGTACGGATCCAATGGCCTCAGTACGATTACCGACGCTGGCAGTCCCGCGCGAGTGACCACCATCACCGTGGACGCGAGCAAGCGACTCACGATGGTTCGGGACCCGGACAACGTCAGCACTAACTTCGGGTACGACGGCAGCCTCCGGCTCTCCACGATCACGAACCGCCGTGGGCATGTGACCGCCCTGGGTTACGACGCCCAGTCGGGCAAGCTCGCCACCGCCACGCCGCCGGCCGTCGAGGTGGTCAATACGAACGGGTCGCTCGCCACCGCGTCTCCGGTCATCACGCTAGACGCTTGGCACAAGAAGGGCGTGCCTTACGGAAGCACGGGGACGCCGGTCGCGGCGCCTCGAGCCGATACGGTCTACGGGCGGATGACGGACCCGGGCGGGCATACGAGCCGCTTCACGGTCAACCGGTGGGGCGCGCCGGCGGTCGTTACCGACCAGCTCGGCCGCACCGATTCCATCCGATTCGACGCGTATGGCCTGCCGATCCGCGTGCGGTCCGCGGTCGGCGCGGTGGACAGTACGGCGTACAACGCCGATGGCTTGCCGACCTACCGGAAATCATCCGGTCTTCCGGCCACGACCATCCGCTACGCCGGGTGGCGGCAGGCGGATAGCCTCTCCAACGGCTTCACCGGGGTTCGCCACTTCATCGGCGCGAACGGCCGGGTGGATTCTTCGCGCGTCGCGGGTAACACGCCGGACGTCGCGTGGACGCGGTATCGCTACGAAGCTCGTGGCCGCCCGGACTCCGTGCTCGATGCCATGGGCCATCTGGTGCAGCGTACCGTGTATGCCGGGACGAACGGGAACCGGAGCAAGGATTCGTTGCCGGCCGGCACCGTGACCACCTACGGCTACGACGCCTACGGTCGCGTGACGAGCGTGGCCCGGTCAGGCCTGGCGACGACGACCACGTTCTACTCGATAATCAACCGGCCTGACTCGGTGCGTGACGGGGTCAACCCGGTTGCGACGCGGTACGGGTACGACAATCTGTTTCTCACGAGCGTGACCGACCCGAAGAGCCAGGTCTATGGATTCACCTACAACGCCGTCGGGTGGCTTACACAGCGCACCGATCCCGCCGCCCGCTCGGACGTGTTCAAGTACAGCCGGGACGGTGAGCTGCGGAAGTGGACCAACCGTCGTGGTCAAACGATCACGACCACCTACGACGTGCTGCACCGGCGGACCAACAAGTCCGGCACGAATACGACGACCGACACGTGGGCCTACCCCAACGACACCGTCGTCGTCGCGACGAGCCCGATTGCCCTCGACACGCTGATCGCGAACCGATATGGGCAGTTCGTGCGGGCAAGCACCGTGATAGCGAGCCGAGTCTTCGCCCGGCGCTACGTCTACACCGCAGCCGGCTTCGTTGACAGCGTGATTCCCTCGGCGACCGGTCTGACGTTTCAGGCCCGGCAGTATGTCTGGAACACGCGACGCGGGACGCTGACGACCATCAAGCTTGGGGCGGCGACTACGCAGATCGCCAACAACGCGGACAGGTTGCCGGAGACGGTCACGCTCCCCGGCGGGGATGCCGTCACGTATCGCTACACGGCCGCGCATACCGAAGGCGACATCACCACCGGCTCGTCGTACGGCGCGACGGTGTCCCGCTATCTGAACTTCATCGCGCCCGGACGGCTGCGGGATCAGGTATTCGGCTCGGGACTCACGGGGCGGACGTATCGGTACGATGGGCTAGGTCGGTTGAAAGGCGATTCGGCGATCACCTGGCAGGGTCAGGCACCCCCCTGCACCGAGCGCCCGTTACCGCCACTCGATCCGAACGGCAGCGTGTGTACTCCCGACGAGTACGGGGCCGGCACGTTTGTCGTGGGGCCGGGCGTCGCGTTCGCTTACGATTCGGCGGGGAATCGGCGCGATCAGAGTGGCGACTACACCACGGGAAACCGGATCACGGCGTTCGCGGGGTGCACCTATCAAACGGACTTTGACGGCAACGTCACCCAACGCACCTGCGGCGGGCAGACGGCGACCTTCACGTGGTCCGCCGAGGCGCGGCTCGCAAGTCTGACCGTGAC
>JBOHSO010000136.1:0-8690 GCA_050921685.1 Gemmatimonadales bacterium | reverse complement strand
GTCCGGCGGTGCGCCCACGCCGGCCGAGCAGGCGATGCTGCGGCAGGTCTTCGCCCAGGGCCGACGGGGGTCCGGGGGCGCAGGGAGCCGCCCCGGGGCGCTGCGCGCGCAGGACTTCGGCGGGCGGTTCATCGTCTTCGTCCTGCGCGACGGCAAGCCTGCGCCGGTGCAGATTCGCACCGGCCTGACGGACCTCGATTACGTGGAGGTCGTGACCGGGCTGACGGAGCAGGACACCGTGCTCGTGCTGCCCAGCGCATCGCTGGTGAACGCCCAGCGCCAGTTCCAACAGCGCATCCAGACGATGACGGGCGGAGGCGGGATCCCCGGCATGCGGCAGCAGCAAACCGCGCCGGCGAGGTAGCCATGCTGCTCGACGAGATCGTTCGCGTCGCCCTGCAGGCGATCCGCGCGAACAAGCTGCGGTCGCTGCTGACGGCCCTGGGCATCATCATCGGCGTCGGCGCCGTGATCACGATGATCGCCCTGGGGACGGGCGCGCGGAAATCCGTGGAAGAGCGCATCCTGGCGCTCGGCCCGACGCTGCTGACGATCTTTCCGGGGCAGAGCTTCCGGGGCGGGATCGCCACCAACGACCGCGTGAGTCTCACGCTCGACGACGACACCGCCCTCGCCACAAGCGCGCGCTACCTCACGGCCGTCGTGCCGGAGCTCACCCGCTCGCTCCAGGTCCAGCGCGGTAACCAGAACGTCAATGTCAACGTGGTCGGCACCACGTCGAATTATGCCGAGGTGAAAGTGTTTACGTTCACCGCCGGCCGAATGTTTACGCCGGGGGAGGACGAGGCGCGGCGCCGCTACGCCGTGCTGGGCTCCGCCGTACCCGAGCAGTTCAATGCGAATCCCGTGGCCATGATCGGCCAGGAGATCCTGATTCGCGGGATCCCGTTCCAGATCATCGGCGTGCTCGCCGAAAAGGGCGCGCAGGGGTTCAGCAATCCGGACGAACAGATCCTGATCCCGCTTCAAACGGCGCGCTTCCGCGTGATGGGAACCGACCGGCTGCGCTCGATCACCGCCAAGGTGGACGACGTCGCAAACATGAACCTGGCGATGATCGAGATCGAGCGGGTGTTGCGGCGCCAGCACAAGATCCGCCCCGGAGGGGAAAACGACTTCCAGATCCGCAACCCGACGAGCGTGCTCTCGACGTTCCAGGAGACGACGCAGACGTTCGGATTCCTCCTCGCCGGAATCGCGGCCGTCAGCCTGCTGGTCGGCGGCATCGGCATCATGAACATCATGCTGGTCTCGGTCACGGAGCGCACCCGGGAGATCGGCATCCGCAAGGCGCTCGGCGCCACCAAAGGGAACATCCTGCTGCAGTTCCTGGTGGAGGCGCTCGTGCTGTGCCTCGTCGGCGGGACCGTCGGGGTGCTGCTGGGGTCCCTCGGTGCGGTCGTGCTCTCGAAGTTCGCCAACTGGAATACGGCCATCTCGCCGTTCTCGATCCTGCTCGCGTTCTTCTTCAGCGCGGTGGTCGGACTGTTCTTCGGAATCTGGCCGGCGCGCCGGGCGGCCTCGCTCGACCCGATCGAGGCGCTGCGCTACGAATAGTCGGCGCGAGACGGTAGGTGCGCAGTACGCAGTGCGCGGTGTTTGACGGTTCGTCGGCCAGCCATCGTCACCGCCGGTCAGCAATCGACCCGCGAATACCACGCACGGCGCACCGCGCACTATCTTGGTCCAATGCTCGCCCTGCTCCTCATACTCCAGTCGCCCGCCGACCCCGGCCCCGTCTATCGGGGGAGCGCCCGCGAGCTCGACGTCGCCATCCCGCGCGTCGAGGCGACCGCACGAGTCGACGGAGCGCTCGACGAGCCGGTGTGGAGCCGCGCCGCGCGACTCACCGGCTTCTCGCAGTACCGGCCCGCGGACGGCCGCCCGGCCGAAGACTCGACCGATGTCCTGGTGTGGTACGCGCCGGACGCGATCTACTTCGGTATCCGGGCGTTCGAGGCGCACGGCCCCGTCGTGCGCGCCACGCTCGCCAACCGCGACAACATCGACGCCGACGACCGCGTGCAGGTCCTGCTCGACACCTACGCCGACCACCGCCGCGCCCTGCTGTTCGCGGTGAACCCGCTCGGCGTGCAGCAGGACGGGGTGTGGAGCGACGGCGTCGAGGCGTCCGCCGGCGGCCCGCAGGCGGGTGGCCGCTTCGACGCAACGATCGACTTGAACCCCGACTATGTGTTCGAATCGCGCGGGCAGGTCAGCGCCACCGGCTATGTCGTCGAGGTCCGCATCCCGTTCAAGAGCTTGCGCTACCAGTCTGCCGATCCGCAGCACTGGAGCTTGCAGATCGACCGCGTCACCCAGCACTCCGGCTACGAAGACACCTGGACTCCGGCGGTACGGGCCAGCGCCAGCTTCCTCATCCAATCGGGCCGGCTCGTCGGCCTCACCGGGCTGCACCGCGGCCTCGTGATGGACCTGACTCCAGAATTCACCACCAAAGTCGACGGCAAGCCGCGCGCCGCCGACTACCTGTACACGGCCGAACCCGATGTGGGCGGCACGCTGCGCTGGGGCGTGACGGAAAACCTCAGCCTCACCGCCACCGCCAACCCCGATTTCTCCCAGGTGGAAGCGGACGTCGGTCAGGTCACGGCGAACGCGCGCTTCCCGCTGTTCTTCCCCGAGAAGCGGCCGTTCTTCCTCGACGGGCTGGAGCAGTACGACTCGCCGAATCGGCTCATCTACACCCGGCGCGCGGCGCAGCCGCTGGCCGGCGTGAAGCTGACCGGCAAGGTCGGCGGCACCAACGTCGCGTACCTCGCGGCCGTGGACGACCGGGATCAGTCGCTCACCGGCGACCACCCCGTTTCCAACGTGCTGCGCGTGCGCCGCGACTTGGGCGCGAGCTCCACTACCGGCCTCGTCTACACCGATCGCATCGACGGGAGCGCGTACAACCGGGTCGCGGGCGCCGACCTGCGCGTCGTATGGCGCAAGATCTGGTTCTCGCAAGCCCAACTCGTGGGCTCCTGGACCGAGGACGCGGCGGGCGCCCGCCCGGGCACACTGTGGGACGTGACGCTGTACGACCGCACGGGGCGGGCGTACGGTAACCACGCCGAGATTCTCGGCGTGAGTCCGGATTTCGTGGCCGGCTCCGGGTTCGTGCCGCGAACCGACTTCGTGCAGGTGAGCATCTTCAATCGCTTCAGCTGGTACGGGCGGCCGGGCGCGCTGATCGAGCAAGTCTCGACGTTCCTCGGCTTCACACCGTTGTGGCGCTACGACGACTTCCTGAAGCTGCGCAGCACCATCGAGGGGGGCTTCAACAGTTTCTGGACTGCCAACCTGCGCGGCGGGTGGGGCGTGAACGCGAGCTTCAGCGATCAGCAGCAGCGCTTCGACCGGGCGGCCTACGCAGGATACGCGATCGACAGCGCCGGGGCACCGTTTGTCACGCCGCACGGGTTGTATCACCTGCTCGGCGCGAGCGGCGGCATCTCGACGCCGAGTCGGGCGCTGACGGCGGGCGTGAACGCCGGCTACGGAGCCGCGCCGATCTTCGCCGAAGCAGCCGAAGGGCGCCAGCTCGACGCCCAAATCGCCATTACCTGGCGACCCACGCAGGCGCTGCGGGTGGAAGCGCTGTGGACGCACCAGCGCATTACCCGGGCCCGCGACGGCAGTCGCTTCGCGGCCGCCAATATCCCGCGTCTCAAGCTCGAGTACCAGCTGTCGCGCGCGGTGTTCTTCCGATACGTGGGCCAATACTTCGCCCAGCGGCGTGATGCGCTCGTCGACCCGCGCACCGGGCAACCGCTGGTGTTGGACCCGGCCGCCGAGCTGCGCGTCGGTCCGGCCGGCGCCAGCGTCTTCAACAATCTCCGCAATGATGTGCTGTTTTCGTACCGCCCGGCCCCTGGGACTGTACTGTTCCTGGGGTATGGAGCCTCGCTCACCGAGCCGGACGCGTTTCGGTTCCAGGGATTGCAGCGCACGGGAGACGGGTTCTTCCTCAAGGCCAGCTACCTGCTCAGGATGTAAGGAACCCGTCGCCACCCCTGTGCCCGCGCCTCGCTTCGTCCTGCCCATCGGCGCTCTGTGGCTCGTCCTGAGCCACCCTACTCTCGCCCAGGCCACCGCGCCCGATTCGCTGCTGTTCTCCTCCGTTACCGCCGGGGCGACGCATACCTGCGCCCTCACCACCAAGGGTCGGGTCTACTGTTGGGGCAGCAACGGCGAAGGCGAGCTCGGCGCGGGCAACCGAGCGGATTCGCCGCTCCCGGTCGCCGTCGCCGGCGCGACCCGATTCCTGGGGATCGACGCGGGCACAGAGTTCGCCTGCGGGGTCGCGACGACCGGCGAAGCGTACTGCTGGGGCCGCAACACTACGGGCGCGCTCGGCAACGCGGCCACGCCACGCAGCCTCGCGCCGGCCCCGGTTACCGGCGGACTCCTGTTCCGCGGCGTGACGGCGGGCGCCGACCACGCCTGTGGAGTCGCCGACGACGGCGTGGCCTACTGCTGGGGCGCGAACGCCCAGGGCCAGCTCGGCACCGGCGACACGCTCCCGTCCACCCGGCCGCTGCCGGTGACCGGTGCGCTACGCTTCATCGCGCTCACCGCGGGCGACGGCCATACGTGCGGCATCGCGCGGGACAGCCTCGCGTACTGCTGGGGGACCAACCGACGCGGAGAGCTCGGTGTGGGCTTGCGCGGTGAGCGGCGCGGCCCCCAGGCCGTCGCCCGTCACTACCGCTGGCGGTCGCTGAGCGCCGGTGCACACCACACCTGCGGGTTGACCGCCGACCGCCGCCCGATCGTGTTCTGTTGGGGCGACAACTTCCACGAACAGATCAACCCCCGGCGTACGCCAATGAGTCGGGGAGACCCCATCCTGTGGGCGCCGACCTTCGTCGCCCAGCCGTTCGACCTCCTGGGCGTCAGCGCAGGTCGGTGGCATAGCTGCCTCGCTCGCGGGCACTCCGCGACCGCCGTCACGTGCTGGGGGGCGAATTTCGACTTCCAGCTCGGGCGGCTCGTGATCGGCTCGTTCGTCCAGGTCAGCGCCGGGGAGGCGCACACCTGCGCCCTGCGCCGGGACGGGGCGGTCTACTGCTGGGGCCGCAACTCTGCCGGGCAGCTGGGCGACGGCACGCGATTCGACGAGCCGCGCCCGGTGCGCGTCGCCGACTCGATCCCCGAGCCACCGTAGCCCGACCTTTCTTTCCCTCCACGGGCCACCCATTTTCCCTGACGCATGACCGGCCCTGCCGCTGTTCCCGAGCTTTCCGACCAGTTCATCGCGGAACGACGCGCCAAGCAACGACAGTACGTTCTCGCCAACGCTCAGGCGCATTGGTGGTTGATCGCCCTCGGAGTGGTGGTGCTTGCCGCCGTCCGAGCGTTCGGGATGGTGCAGGTCCCGTGGGCCTTCCTCGCCGGCTTCACGGTGGCGGCCTGCCTGGCGAACCTCGGTCTGACGCGCCTGGTCCGGCAATCGGCGTTCCGCTCCGCCTACGTGCTCGTCACCCAAGCGCTCGGCGCCGCCGTGATCTCGGGAGTGGTGTATGCCGTGGACCGCACCGGCTACCTGTTGTACGGCGCCTACCTGATCGCGCCGCTCCAGGCCGCGCTCTCCCTCGGACGCCGCGCCGCGTGGACCGCGCTGGGCCTCAACCTGGGCGGCTTCGCGATCGTGGCGGCGCTCCGCGCGGGGCAGCGCGCGTGGGGCTGGGCCATCTTCGCCCAGGGGGCGCTCGTACTGGTGTTCACCGCGTTCGCCCTCGTTCCGACCCTCACCGAGATCGCACGCCGGCTGCGGCGCACGCGGAAGCTGCTCGCCCAAGTGGAGCGAGGAGATCTGGCCGTGCGGCTCAACGACCCCGCCGCCGACGAGCTGGGATACCTGAGCGCCAGCGTGGACAAAACGACCGCCGCGGTGGCCGACGCGGTGCGCGAGGTACAGCGCCAGACGCAGGATCTCTCCGGGCTGGCCCGGCAGCTGTCGGCTGGCGCAGCCGAGCTCGCGGGGTCGACCCGCCAGATCGCCCAGACGACCGATCTGCTGTCGGAGGGGACCGATCGCCAGCGCCGCTCGATCGAAAGCGGGCGCGGTGCGAGCGACGCGGCGGCCCGCATCACCTCGGCGTTGCGCCAGCGGTTCCAGCAGGCGGAGCGGCAGGTGGGCGCGGCCGCCCAGGAGGCGCGGCGCCACGGCGAGGAGATCGCCCGCGCGCGTGAGCTGCTCGAGTCCCTGGTATCGCACATCGATCAGGCAAGCCGCGCCGCGGGAACGCTCGAGCAAGGCTCACGCGACATCGGCAAGCTGATGGATGGCATCACGCGGATCGCGAGCCAGACCGAGCTGCTGGCGCTGAACGCGGCGATCGAGTCGGCGCGCGCCGGCCAATTCGGGAAGGGGTTCCGCGTCGTGGCCGACGAAGTGCGCAAGCTCGCCGAACAATCGAGCCGAGCGGTGGAAGAGATCCGCGCGCGCATGCGGGTGACCCAGGATCAGATCGGCAGCGTCGTGGAAGCGCTGCGGCAGGGACGGATCGCGGCCCAGGACGCGGGCACCGTATCGGGCGCGGCGCGTCAGGCACTCGAGGCGATTTTCGCGACGCTCAACGACACTACCCAGTTCGCCACGACGTTTGCCGGTGAGACGGAGGACCAGGCGCGCCAGATCGACGTCGTGGTGCGGCGCATGGGGGAGCTGTCGACCATCGGCGAGGAGGCGGCAGCGGGGGCGCAGCGCACGTCGACCGCTACTCGCCAGCAGCTGGCCTCCCTGGGCGAGCTCGCCGAGGCCGCCGAGCGGCTCTCGGCCGCCGCGGCCCGTCTCGCGGAATCCACGCGACGGTTTCGGGTAGACGGGAGAAGCTGAGGCGCGGCGGGCGCTAGAGGCCTGCCGCCCGGCGCAGGCGACGCGTCGCGGTGTTTGCCCGGGCGCGGATCTCCGCCACATCGGCGGTCAGCAGGCGGCCGCCCCGCACGACCACCTGCCCGTCCACCAACACATGTCGCACGTCGGCCGCCCGGGCGCCGTACACGAGGCGGGAGATCAGATCGGCGCCGTCGGGCTGGCCGTGCGGGCCCGACAGATCGACCGCGACGAGGTCGGCGCGCTTCCCGACCTCGATCGAGCCGATCTCCGCTTCCAGGCCGAGGGCGCGGGCGCCGCCCAGCGTGGCCAGCTCCAACGCCTGAGCGGCGGGCAGCGCTTCGGGCCCGAGCCGCGGTTTCTGAATCAGGGCGGCGAGCCGCATCTCCTCAAAACCGTCCAGCCGGTTATTGCACGGTGCCCCGTCGGCGCCGAGCGCCACGTGGCAGCCGGCAGCGAGCATCTCCGGGATGGGCGCGATGCCGCTCCCCAGTTTGAGGTTCGAGCTCGGGCAGTGCACGACGTTCGTGCCCGTCCGCGCCAGCCGGCCGATCGCCTCGCGGTCCGCCCAGACGCAGTGCGCCAGCGCGGCGCCGGGCCCGGCGATGCCGACGGAGTCGAGATAGGAAATCTCGTCGCGCCCGGTGGCCCGTTTCACCAGCTCGAGCTCGACCGGCGTCTCGGCGGCGTGGGTGTGGATCACCGCGCCGGTGCGCTGGGCCAGATCGCTCACCGCGCGCAGCAGCGGCCCGGTGCAGCTGGGGACGAAGCGCGGCGCGAAGCAATAGCGCAGCCGGCCATCCGCGGCGCCGTGCCAGCGCGCGCACAGGTCCGCGGCTGCCTGCAGCGCCTGGTCGGTGGACTCGCGCAACCCGGCGGGGTTCGAGTCGGCATCCATGAGGCACTTCCCAGCCGTCGCCCGCAGCCCGATCTCTTCGAGCGCACGGAACGCGGCGTCGGTGTGTCGCACCGTTTCCATGTCGAGAATCGCGGTGGTGCCGCCGAGCAGCAGCTCCGCGGCTCCGAGCAGGGCGGACCAATACACCGAGTCGGGCGTGTGGGCCGCCTCGAGTGGCCAGATGCGCCGGGCCAGCCAGTCCTCGAGCGCGAGATCGTCGGCCAGCCCCCGGAACAGTGTCTGGCAGAGGTGGATGTGCGCCTGGACCAAACCGGGGATGATGACGAGGCCCGTACAATCGATCACGATCGGCTTCGCCCCGCCCGTCCCCCCTTTCCCGGCCGCCGCCGATCGGACGCGGAGCGCGGCGATCCTGCCATGCGTCACTACCAAGTCGGCGTCGATCACGCGCCGGGCGGCGTCCATCGTGACGACACGGGCGCCGCGGAGGAGCAGGGATCGAGGCGTCTTGGTCCGCACGGGCGTTCAATATCCTCCGGTGGACGGGGAGCGCCAGCGGTTCAGTGGACCGGTGCAGCGAATATCGGGAGAGAGGAGAAAGGCGGAGCGGCTCAGATCACGCAATCACCCTGGGCGACACTTGCGTGCTATCCGCGTCCTCCGGCAGGTCGAAGTAGGCGCCGAGCTCCTCGACCAGCTGCTCGGTCGAGACCACGCCGGTGAGGATGCGCTCGGGACCGCCGGGATCGACGAGCAGATAGCCGAAGGGTCGGTCGAGCCCCGAGAGCACAATGGCGCGCCGCTCGTGGTCGGGCTGCTCCACGTACACCGTGTCGGAATTGGTCGGCACGAGGGCGATGCCGTTCGCGGCCAGCAGAGACGCGACCCGCTCCGTGTAGTAGTCGAGCTCACGGACGGCGGTCTCGGTCGCCTCGTCGTCGAGCGTGTCTCCCGCCGGCAGCC
>JBOHSO010000135.1:0-3882 GCA_050921685.1 Gemmatimonadales bacterium | reverse complement strand
TCCTGCCGATCTCGTGGGCGTACATCTCGTTGATGGGCCAGGAAGGACTGGTCGAGGCGACCAAGGTGGCGATCCTGAACGCGAACTACGTCGCCAAACGACTCGAAGGCCACTACGATCTCGTGTATGCCGGGAACAACGGCCTGATCGCGCACGAGTGCATCATCGACACACGACCATTCAAGCAGTCGGCCGGCATCGAGGTCGAGGACATCGCGAAGCGCATCATCGACTACGGCTTCCATCCACCGACCGTGTCGTTCCCCGTGGTCGGCACGTTGATGATCGAGCCCACCGAGAGCGAATCGAAGCAGGAGCTGGACCGTTTCTGCGAGGCCCTCATCGCGATCCGTGAGGAAGTGCGTGAGATCGAGCGAGGCGAGGCGGACCGCGAGAACAACTTGCTCAAGAATGCGCCCCATACGCTCGAGGACCTCGTCGCGGATGCCTGGGACCGGCCCTACGCGCGTGAGCGCGCCGGGTTCCCCTCGGCGGCGACGCGGGAGCACAAGATCTGGCCCGCGGTGAGCCGGGTGGACGGCGCGTACGGGGATCGCAACCTGGTCTGCGTGTGCCCGCCGCTGGAGGCCTACGCGACCGCCTGACCGAGCGGACCACTGGCAGCTCCTGCTCGAGCCTGCCGGTCGCCCCGGCGATGAAAACATGGCGATCGACGAGTCGCTGCTGCAGGAGGCCGACCGGACCGGCGGCGCCTGGCTCCGCCTCTATCGCTGGGACCCTCCCTGTCTCTCGCTCGGACGCAACGAGCCCGCACGCACCCGCTTCGACCGGGCGGCCATCGAGCGGCTCGGCCTGACGGTGATCCGCCGGCCCACCGGCGGCCGTGCCGTGTGGCACGAGCATGAGGTGACGTATGCCGCCGCCGCGCCACTCGAAGTGTTCGGGAATGGCTCGCTCGCGCACTGCTACACGGCGATCCATACCCGCCTCGCCGAGGCCCTGCGATCACTCGGCGTCCCCGCCGAGCTGGCGGCGTCGCGTCGGGCCCTGGGGCCGGGCGCCGGCGCGTGTTTCGCGTCGAGCGTCGGTGGCGAGGTGGTGGTCCATGGTCGAAAGGTGATCGGTTCGGCACAGGTGCGTCACGGCACGGCGTTCCTGCAACACGGGTCGATCCTGCTGAATGGGTCCCAGGAGGTGATTCGAGTCGTCAGTCGACCGCCGTCAGCCGTCAGCTCGGCGGCGAGTCTGTCGGAAATCCTGGGACGGCCGGTCGGCTTCGAGGAGGTTGCCAGAGCGGTCATCGCCACGTGGGGCGAGCCGGTACCCGAGGCTCTCCTGGCCCCACCCCGTCCGGCCACGTCTCGTTTTTCCGATCCCGCCTGGATCTGGCGCCGCTAGGAACACGAGCGAATCTTACAGAGCCATGATGACCTCCCGATCGCCCCGGTCCAGTTTCGCGCTTCTCGTCGCCGCCTTGATCGGCGCCGTCACTTGCTCACGTCGTGGCAGCTGCCGCGACGAGTACTGCGGCACCCTCGTGATTGCGACGACGGGACAGCCGGCGACCCTGCTGCCGCCCGTCAACGACGCCTCCGTGGAACGGGATGTGTTCGACCAGCTGTTCCTCAGGCTCGCGGACCTCGAGGTCGGGGCGAGCACGATCGGCGATTCCGGCTTCGCGCCCCAACTCGCCCGGAGCTGGGAATGGACCGACCCGCTCACGCTCACCTTTCACCTCGATCCGCGGGCCCGTTGGCAGGACGGGGTCCCGGTGACGGCGGCGGACGTAGCGTTCTCGTTCGAGGCCTACACCGACAGCGTGGTGGATTCTCCGGATCGCGATGCCCTGCGCCACATCGCGTCGCTGACCGCCTCCGATTCGCTCACCGTCGTGGTGCGCTTCCGCGACCGATACCCGGAGATGTTCTTCGACGCGACCTACCACGTGCGCGTCCTGCCAGCCCATCTGCTGCGGGACGTCCCTCGCGCCGAGTGGCGAACGGCGGCGTTCGGTCGTGCGCCGGTGGGCGCCGGCCCGTATCGATTCGTGCGTTGGACGCCGGGGCAGAGCCTCGAGCTCGTCGCGGACTCCGGCTACTTCCTCGGCCGGCCCCGCCTGCGGCGCCTGATCTGGCGTTTCGCGAGCGACCTCAATGTGGCGGTGACACAGGTCGTGGCCGGTGAAGCGGACGCGATCGAAGTGCTCCTCACCCCCACCAACATCGAGCGCGCTAAAGCGGCGCCGCATCTCGAGCTGTACCCGTACGCCGGCTCCGTGTACACGTTCCTGCGATTCAACCTGCGCGCCAACGGAGAGCCCACCCGCCCACATCCGCTGTTCGCCGACCGGGACCTGCGCCAAGCCCTTGTGCTGGCAACCGACCGCCAGCGGATGGTGCAGAGCGTATTCGGCGGTTACGCCAAGGTGCCCCCAGGCCCGATGTCGCAGCAGTGGGCCTGGCTCTGGGTGCCGGAGCTCACCGTGCCGCCTTGGGATACGGCCCAGGCGGCGACGCTGCTCGACGGGCGCGGATGGCGTGACTCCGACCGCGACGGCATTCGCGACCGCGGCGGCCGCAAGCTGAGCTTCCACCTCTCCGTGCCGACCACGAGCGCCGCGCGGCGCCAGTACGCCCGGTTGCTCCAGGAGCAGCTGCGCGTGGTGGGGGTCGAAGTGGTGATCGATGAGATGGAGTCGACGACGCAACAGGAGCAGCTGCGCGCCGGGGCCTTCGATGCATCGCTCGAATCGTTGCAGACCGACCCAACCCCCAGTTCCGGCGTTCCGCAGCTCTGGTCGCGCAGAGGGGGATCGAACCATGGCGGCTACGCGAGCCCCACGTTCGATCGCCAGGTAGCGGCCGCAGTGTCGGCGCCTACAGCCGGAGCGTCCCGGGCCGCCTGGCTCACGGCGTTCGCCACCCTCGCCCAGGACGCCCCGGGCATCATGCTGTATGCCCCGGACAACGTGGCGGCGGTGGACCGCCGCGTCGCCGATGTCCGCCTGCGTCCCGATTCCTGGTGGGCGCTGATCCGGACCTGGCGCATTCCCACCGACCGACTGAACGAGCGGGACCGTCTGGGGCGCTGAGTGACGGCGTGGCTCCTGCGGCGGCTCCTCGCCGCCCTCGCCATCGTCTTTGCGGTCGTCTCCCTCAGCTTCGGCGCCATCCACCTCGCGCCCGGCACGCCGTTTTTGCCGAGCGAGGACCGCCCCGTGGATCCGGCAGCGGTCGCCAGGTTGCGCGCTCGCTTCGGGCTGGACCGTCCGCTGCCGGAGCAGTATGCGCGCTACCTCGGCGCGCTGGTACGGGGCGACCTGGGCGAGTCCTTCAGCCAGCGACGGCCCGTCGCCGCCGCCATCGTCAGTGCGCTGCCCAACACGCTCACGCTCTCCGCCACGGCGCTGGCGATCGACTTTCTGCTCGGTGTGGCCATCGGCATCGTGCAGGCGGCACGCGCCCGGCGCCGCTTGGACACGGCGCTCACCCACACCACTCTGCTGCTCTATTCCGTGCCCACCTTCTGGCTGGGCCTCGTACTGCTGCTCGTGTTCGGCCAATGGTTACGCTGGTTTCCCGTCGGCGGGGTCACCGATCCCGTGCTGTACGAGTCGCTCCCGCTCGCCGGAAAACTGCTCGACCGGCTCCACCACCTGGCGCTGCCCGCGCTCACGCTCGGCACGTTCTTCTCGGGGCTCGTCGCGCGCATCATCCGCTCGAGCCTCCTCGAGGTCCTCGAGCAGGATTTCATCAAGGCGGCGCGCGCGAAGGGCGTGCGCCAGGCCGCGCTCGTGTACCGGCACGCGCTCTCGAACGCGCTGATTCCCGTGGTGACGGTGATCGGCCTGCAGTTCGGCGCGCTGCTCGGCGGCGCCGTCCTCACCGAGACGGTCTTCGCCATTCCGGGCATGGGACGGCT
>JBOHSO010000134.1:0-5135 GCA_050921685.1 Gemmatimonadales bacterium | reverse complement strand
GTTCTATCCCGGCCTCGCGTTCGCGCTCCTGGGGCTGGCGCTCTCGGTCTTTGCGGTCCGCGAGACCCGCGGCCACGCGCGGGTGGAGGCGCGGTGGCACGGTGCCGATGCGCCCCGGCCCGGCTTCGCCCACATCCTGCTGCTCACGAGCTGGCGGAACCGCGCCCTGTTCGCCGCGAGCCAGGCGGGAATGGTCAACAACATGAACGACGGCATGGTCTGGGGACTCGTACCGGTATTCCTCGCTGCCCAGGGAGTCCCGCTCGGCCGCATCGGCGTCGTGACCGCGACGTATCCACTCGTGTGGGGAGTTGGTCAACTCGCCACCGGCGCGCTGAGCGATCGCTGGGGGCGGAAGTGGATGATCGCGAGTGGGATGTGGGTGCAGGCTGCGGGCGTCGCGGTGTTCGTCATCGGCCGAGCCTTCTGGCCGTGGATGGCCGGCGCCGTGCTCCTCGGAGTGGGAACCGCGTTGGTCTACCCCACCCTGCTCGCCGCGGTGTCCGACGTCGCGCACCCCGAGTGGCGGGCGAGCGCCGTCGGCGTCTACCGGTTGTGGCGCGATGCCGGGTATGCGGTCGGCGCGATCGCCGCCGGGCTCCTGGCGGACACGTTCTCCCTGCCGGTGGCGATCGGCGCGATCGCGGCGCTGACATTCATCTCTGGAGTAGTCGTGGCGAGTATGATGTACGAGACGTTCCGGCGCCCGCCGCTGACAGCGCCTCACTCTCTCAGGGCTGATGGCTGAGCGCCGACGGCAGCTTTTCCAAACCGGTTCTCCACGTATTCCTCGAGGATCCTCAGGAACTCGGCAACGATGGTGTCTCCCTTGAGCGTCACCCGTAACCGCCCGTCCACGTAGACCGGAGCTTTCGGCTCCTCAAACGTGCCCGGCAGCGAGATCCCGATGTCGGCGTGCTTCGACTCCCCCGGTCCGTTCACCACGCAGCCCATCACGGCCACGCGCAGCTCCTCGGAACCCGGGTACCGCTCCTTCCACTGCGGCTGCCGCTCCCGCAGGTAGGCCTGGATGTCCTCGGCCATCTCCTGGAAAAAGGTGGAGGTGGTGCGGCCGCACCCCGGGCAGGCGGTGACTTGCGGACTGAAGCTGCGCAGCCCGAGCGACTGGAGGACTTGCTGCGCTACCTGCACCTCTTCGGTGCGGTCGCCGCCGGGGCGCGGCGTGAGCGAGACGCGGATCGTGTCGCCGATGCCGTCCTGCAGCAGGATCGCGAGCGCCGCGCTGCTCGCGATCACGCCCTTCGTCCCCATGCCGGCCTCGGTGAGGCCGAGGTGCAGCGGGTAGTCGGCGCGGGCGGCGAGCTGGCGGTACACCGCCACCAGGTCCTGCACGCCCGATACCTTGGCCGAGAGGATGATGCGGTCGTGTGGCAGGCCGGTGTCTTCGGCGAGGGCCGCCGAGCGCAGCGTGCTCTCGACCATCGCCTCCATGGTGACGTCGCGCGCATCGCGCGGCTCGGCGGCGCGGGCATTGGTGTCCATCATGGCGGTGAGCAGCTGCTGGTCGAGACTGCCCCAGTTGACCCCGATGCGGACCGGTTTGCCCTGATCGATGGCCACCAGGACGATGGTGCGGAAATTGTCGTCGCGGCGCTTGGCGCCGACGTTGCCGGGATTGATGCGATACTTGGCCAGCGCCGCGGCGCAGCGCGGGTACTTGGTGAGCAGCAGGTGCCCGTTGTAATGAAAGTCGCCGATGACGGGGACGTCCACCTGCTCCACGATGGCCGGGATCGCCTGGGCCGCCTCGTCGTTGTTGACGGTGACGCGCACCAGCTCCGAGCCGGCCTGGTGCAGGGCGCGGACCTGGGCGACGGTGGCGTCCACGTCGGTGGTGTCGGTGTTGGTCATCGACTGGACGACGATCGGGTGGGCCGAGCCCACCTTCACGCCGCCGACGACGACGGTGACGGTTCTGCGACGGTTCATGGCGGAAGGGGGAATCTAATACGGCGGCAAGTTGCCAGGGCGCCGCTCAGAATCTCAGGCGACTGATTTTCGAGCTCAAGTAGTTCGCCGTGTGGATCTGCCCGTTCCCAGCGTCGATCGCGACTCCCCGCTCCTACCGTCGATTTGTCGCAGCACCGGGAAGGGAGCCACGCTGCCGATGTCGACGGCCCCGCCCGCCGTGCGCGGGACCGGTCGCATGTTCGGTGCAGGTGACGAGCGCCGCGACGGCCACGAGCGCCGCGACGGCCACGAGCGCCACGAGGCCGCGCCGGCGGGTCGGGGGCGGCCCGCCGCGCAGGCCGAACGGGGCGTCGCTCACGGATGGCGCCTCATCGGGGGGCAGAATGTCGCACCAACCGGCGTGGCGGGCTAGCCGCCGTGGGCCGAGGCGGATGGAGCCGGGTCACGCGCGCGGGTGCGGCGCGGCCGCGACGATTCGGTCGCAGGTTAGAACACGTTTTCTTGCAGGATGATCCGCAACCGGACGGTGAAGAGCCGCAGCCGGCCGTCCATCGCTGGCGCAACCGGGGGATCGGCCGATACGAGCAGGCGCACGCCGACCCAGATCTGGTCCTGGCCGAACAGGCTGTCGGCCACGAGCGGCACCGGTGCCGGCAAGAGCGTGTCGGTGTCCACGCCGCTGACCATGGCGGAGTCTTGTGCGTAGGGCGTTCCCGCGTACACGCCGGCCTGGGTGCTCGCGAAGAAAATCTGGAACTTGACGTTGCCGCCGCCGGCCTGGTTTTCCACGTAGGCGCCGACGGTGAGGGTGACGGAGTCCACGGTCGCATTGCCGAGGCCCTTGAGCAGCGTGACCGGGACCGGCGGGTTGTCGATCGTGACCGCGTCGCCGCCCGTGACGGTGTAGTGGACGGTGTCGTTGCCTTGCCCGCCGATGAAGCTCAGCACGTCCACATTGAGAATGACCCGGCCCTCGCCGCATCCGAGCGCAATCGCGGCGCCCGCGAGGGCCGCGAGCCAACTGAGCCGAGTGACTGGCATGGCAACTCCCGCGCGCATCAGTAGATGGAGATCGAAGTGCCCATGGTGATTCCGCGGGCGCTCGACAGTGAGCTGGAGTGCGTGACGAAGCCCACGTCGAGGCCGAACGAGCCGAAGCGCACGCCGGTCCCCCAGCCGAGCTGGACGCGCTTGCGCTGGTCGCGGGCCACGCCACCGCGCAGCGCCAGCGGGCCGACCCACTGCTCCACGCCCAGTTGGATCGAGGTGCCGCGGCCGTTGTCGAGCACCATCGCACCGGCCGTCGTATTGGTGCCGAGCTCGAGCACGGCGTTGAGTACGTAGGTGACCGGCAACCGCGTCTTGCTCGACACGTGATTGGCCAGGAGCGTCGAGGCGAAGTCGTTGGCCGCGGTGTCGAATGTGTCGCGCTCGACCCGCGTGTCGTTCCAGGTGAGCGTCGCGCCGATGTCGTTCACCCCGACGCCCAGCTCGACCGGCCCGCTGATGTACACGAACCCGAGGTCGACGCCGACGCCATGACCGAAGCTGTTGCCGGCCTTCGAGTACTTCACCAGCGCGTCGATGGTCGGGGTGACGGGGTTTGAACCCGCGAACAGGGTGTCGCCCGTGACAAACCCCCCGGTCCCGGTGACCGACCCGTAGGCGACCCCGAGGTAGTAGTGCACCGCCGCACCCGCGTAGATCCCCCGCGTGCTGTCGCCCCAGACGCGTCCCGCGTAGCCGAGGGTGGGCGCGAACCCGCCCTGCGCGATGAAGTCGCCGTCGCTCGAGTAGGTCGTGTTGGTGTCGGCGGGAACCCGTTGGCGGAGGAACTGGAGCAGGGTGTCGCTGAGCTGGAAGCCGACCTCGTGGTTCATCCACACGAGGACGCCCACGTGCACTCCTTTGATGGTGGGCCCCAGGTTCATCAACCGGCTGGTTCCGCCGAAGCCGAAGCGGTCGGTGGGAACGAGCTGCGCCGCCGAGCCGAGATCCAGGATCAGCGAGTCGCGGCCGATGGTGATTTCGACGTCGTTGGTCGGGGTCGGAGCCTTCTTTACTTCAAGGAAGAGCGGTGGATGCAACACGTAGTTGGCCAGCGCGATGGGGTTGAAGTAGGGCTCCCCCGTGTCGAACGCCGCGCTGTCTTTCAGCACTTGGATCAGACCGAGGGGGATCGGGATGGTGAGCTTCGCGCTCACCCCCTCCTTGGCCGGCACCGCGCGGTAGGCGGGATTGAATCGCCCCAGCGCGGCGTCGCGGCTCAGGCTCACACCCGCCATGCCGGTGCGGCGCGCATCGAACGAGATCTGGGCGCGAGCCGCAGCGGCACCAGCCAGCAGCCAGCCGGCCGAGCAGGCGAGGATCAGCGTGGACCGCACGAACCACCTCGGGCGATGACGGCTGAATGGTGGCATGCGACGGCTTGTAATGTTGTGAGCGGGGTCACCCCGCACCAGAGCGCGGGGCGGCGCGCAGCGCGAGCCGAAGCGTCGTGCCCCGTCCCGGGGCGCTCGTGAGGACGATCGTGCCCCCCCAGCTTTCGACGAGTCGCCGGGCGATCGCCAGGCCCAGCCCCGCGCCGCTCGACGTGGTGGAGAACGCCGGCTCGAAGACGCGCCCCAGCGCCTCCTCCGGGATGCCGCGGCCGTCGTCGGTGACGGTGAGGCGCAGCCCGTCGTCGTCCACCTGCACCCGGACGTCGCGCGCGCCGGCGTTCCGCGCGTTCTCCACCAGGTTCACCAATACCTCTTTCACTTCATCCCGGCGCGCCACGGCGAGTCTCCCCACCGCTCCCTCGAGCACCACGCGCGCCGCCTGCGACGCGTCGCCCAGGGCGTACAACTGCACCACCTCCCGCGCGACGGCGTGGAGGTCCACGGCATCGAGCGGCGGCTGCTCCTCGGCCGGCGCGCCGAACCGGGAAAAGGCGCGAGCGATCGTGTCCAGCCGGTCGATTTCCGCCAGGATCCGGGCCGAGGTGTCGCGCAGCGTGCGATCGAAATCGGCGCGGTCCGCGCTCCTGGCGCGCTCGAGGTGCTGGATCCCGAGGCGGATGGGGGTGAGCGGGTTCTTGATCTCGTGGGCGACCTGGCGCGCCATCTCGCCCCAGGCGAGCACCCGGGCCGCCCGGGCGAGCGCGGTGGTGTCGGTGAGCGCGACCACGCACCCGTCACCCGTCTCGCCGAGCGGGGCGAGCT
>JBOHSO010000133.1:0-8219 GCA_050921685.1 Gemmatimonadales bacterium | reverse complement strand
CGTCCGCGGAGCCGAACCCCGTGACCTCGACCTTGACGTTGTAGAAGCCAACGCCGCCCAGGATGTATGGCGTCAACGACGCGCCGGCCTGAAATGAGTAAACGAGACTCGCCATCCCGCCGATGATCCTGGTGTTGCCATCGACTGGGGTTCCGGAGACGTCTTTGTGGCTCGTCTGAGAGAACGTGCCCTCGACGCGCACGCGAACAGGGGCGGTTCCGATCGGGATGCTCGCGCCGGCACCAGCAATGAACCCCAACTTGTCGAAGTCGCCGTAGACCCCCAGCGGCGTGATGACTCCGCCGGCGAGGCCGAAGCGCACTTGGGCCTGGGCGGGCACCGCTGCTCCGGCAAGGAGCAGTAACGCGCAACCGAACAGCTTTCGCATATTCCCCCCTCGAGATGAGTGAGTCTCCCGGTGTCCACGAGCTTCGCGCGCCCAACTGTTTACACGCTGAGGCCGAATCCTGTCAAGCCTGTTCCGCCCGCTCGACGACCACGCGGACGGTGTCCCCAGTCACCTGGAGGAAGCCGCCGGCGACCTGGAACCGTTCCGTCTCTCCCCCTGGTCGCTGCACCGTGAACACCCCCTCCCCCAACAGGGTCATGAACGGCGCGTGGTGGGGCAGGATCCCGACCAGTCCGTCGAACGCCGGCGCCACCACCGACTCGGCCGGCCCGTCGAACACGGGGCGCTCGGGGGACACGAGGGTCACGCGCATCACGCCGACGCCAGCTGCTTCGCCTGCTCGACGACGTCGTCGATCGCGCCCACCATGTAGAACGCCTGCTCGGGCAAGTGATCGAACTCGCCCGCGACGACGCGCTCGAACGACGCGATCGTGTCCTCGAGCTTTACGTACTTCCCCTCGCGGCCGGTGAACTGCGACGCCACGAAGAACGGCTGCGACAGGAATCGCGCCACCCGGCGCGCCCGTCCCACCACGATCTTGTCCTCTTCGGACAGCTCGTCCATGCCGAGGATTGCGATGATGTCCTGCAGGTCCTTGTAGCGCTGCAGGATCCGCTGCACCTCGACCGCCACCTGGTAATGCCGCTCGCCCAGATACTGGGCGTCCAGAATGCGACTGGACGACGCGAGCGGATCCACCGCCGGGTAGATGCCCAGCTCCACGATCGCCCGCGACAGCACCACCGTCGCGTCCAGGTGCGAGAACGCCGTCGCCGGCGCCGGATCGGTCAGGTCGTCGGCGGGGACGTAGATCGCCTGCACCGACGTGATCGAGCCCTTGCGGGTGGAGGTGATGCGCTCCTGCAGCTCGCCCATCTCGGTCGCGAGCGTCGGCTGATACCCCACCGCGGAGGGCATGCGGCCCAACAACGCCGACACTTCCGAGCCCGCCTGTGTGAAGCGGAAGATGTTGTCGATGAAGACCAGCACGTCCTGGCCCTCGACGTCGCGGAAATACTCCGCGACGGTGAGACCCGTCAGGCCGACCCGGATCCGCGCGCCCGGCGGCTCGTTCATCTGCCCATAGATCAACGCGCAGGAGCCGATGACGCCGCTTTCCTTCATCTCGAGGTACAGGTCGTTTCCTTCCCGGGTCCGCTCGCCCACGCCGCAGAACACCGAGCGGCCGCCGTGGCCCAGCGCGACGTTGTGGATCAGCTCCTGGATGATGACGGTCTTGCCGACCCCCGCACCCCCGAACAGGCCGATCTTGCCCCCCTTCACGAACGGCGCGATCAGGTCGACGACCTTGATGCCGGTCTCGAACACTTCGGTCTTGGGCTCGAGATCCACGAACTGCGGCGTCTCCCGATGAATCGGCCAGCGCTCCGCATCGGCCGGGATCGGGTCGCCCTCGTCCACCGGCTCCCCCAGCACGTTGAGGATGCGACCCAGCGCGGCCTTGCCGACCGGCACGGTGATCGGCCCGCCGGTATCGACCGTTTCCATCCCCCGGACGACGCCGTCGGTAGTGCTCATCGCCACCGCGCGCACCTGGTTGCGGCCGATGTGCTGCTGCACCTCGGCCACGACGTGCACCGGCGGCATACCGGCCTCACCGGGGGAGTCCACCACCAGGGCGTTGTACAGCTCGGGCAGGTGCTCCGGCTCGAACTCGGCGTCGAGCACCGGGCCGATGACTTGAATCACCTTGCCGACGTTCCGTTGCTGCGCGCCCGCCGTCTGCTTCATCGACTCTTTGGCTTTCGTCGCCATTGCAGTTCCTTCGGTGTCGGGTGACAGGTGTCTGGTGCCAGGCCCGAAAACCCGACACCCGACACCTGGCACCTAGCCTCGCAGCGCTTCGGCCCCCCCAACGATCTCCGCGATCTCCTGCGTGATCTGCGCCTGCCGCGCCCGGTTGAACGTGCGCCGCAGCAGGTCCAGCATCTCGCCCGCGTTGTCGGTCGCGTTTTTCATCGCCGTGCGCCGCGCCCCATGCTCGGCGGCCGCCGTCTCGACCAGCGCCCGGTAGACCTGGTTGCGCACGTACAGCGGCAGCAGCCGCTCCAGGATCGCTCCAGCCGACGGCTTGAGAATGAAGAACGGGACGGCCGGCCGATCGCGTGCCACGGGCGGCGTGATGGGCAGGATGCGGAGGGTCGTCGGCGGGGTCGAGACTGCGCTGTTGAACCTGGCAAACACCAGCTCGACCGCGTCCAGCGCCCCATCCTCGAACTGGGCCATGAGGGGCTCGACCAGCTGCGCCGCGTGGGCCGCCGTCGGCTTGTCCCCGATGTCGATCCGGGTCGAGGCGGCCGGGCGCTTGGCGAAGCGGAAGAAGTTCACGCCCTTCTTGCCGACGAGGTGGAGATCCACCTGCGCGCCCTGTGCCTCAAGCTCCAGCACGCGGCGCCGCGCCTCGCGGATGAGGTTGGCATTGAACGCTCCGCACAGTCCCCGATTCGAGGTGACGAGCAGGACTGCCGCCCGACGAATCCCTTCGATCCCGGGCTGGCGCAGCAGCGGGAACCGTTCCGCCAGCTCCGGCGCATACAACTCACCCAGCACCTCGGCCAGCGCGGCCGCGTAGGGCCGCGCGCCGATGACGCGATCCTGGGCGCGCTTCAGCTTGGACGTGGAAACCATCTCCATCGTCCGGGTGATCTGCCGCGTGCTCTGCACCGATTTGATGCGCCGGCGCAGCTCGAGCGCCTTGGCCATCAGCGGCTGCCCAGCGCCTTGTACTCCTCGATGGCGGCGCGCAGCCGGGCGGTCAAACCGTCCGAGAGCGCTTTCTTGGTCCGGATCTCGTCGCCGATGGCGCCGTGCTGGGCGGCCATGAAGTCGTGGAACCCTTTCTCCCACGCCTTGATCGCCGGCACGTCGACGTCGTCCAGGAAGCCGTTGGTGACCGCGTAGATGATCATCACCTGGCGCTCGACCGGCATCGGCTCGTACTGCGGCTGTTTCAGCACCTCGACGATGCGGGCGCCGCGCGCCAGCTGCCGCTGGGTGGCGGGATCGAGCTCCGAGCCGAATTGTGCGAACGCCTCGAGCTCCCGGTACTGCGCCAGGTCGAGGCGCAGCCGCCCGGCGACCTGCTTCATCGCCTTGATCTGCGCGTTGCCGCCCACCCGCGACACCGAGATCCCGGCGTTCACCGCCGGCCGCACGTTGGAGTAGAACAGGTCGGTCTCGAGGAAGATCTGGCCGTCGGTGATCGAGATGACGTTGGTCGGGATGTACGCCGACACGTCGCCGGCCTGGGTCTCGATGATCGGCAGCGCGGTGAGCGAGCCGCCCCCCATCTCGTCCGACAGCTTCGCCGCGCGCTCGAGCAGGCGGCTGTGCAGGTAGAAGACGTCGCCGGGGTACGCCTCGCGGCCCGGGGGGCGCCGCAGCACCAGCGACAGCTGGCGGTACGCCGCGGCCTGCTTCGACAGGTCGTCGTACACACACAGCGTCGCGGCACGCTCGTCGAACATGAAATACTCGGCCATGGTACAGCCCGAGTACGGCGCGATGTACTGCATCGGGGCAGGCTCGGAGGCCGAGGCGACCACCACGATGGTGTAGTCCATCGAGCCGTGCTGCTTCAGGCGTTCCACCACCGCCGCGACCGTCGAGCGCTTCTGGCCGATCGCCACGTAGACGCAGATCACCCCCTGCCCCTTCTGGTTGATGATCGTGTCCACCGCGATGGCCGTCTTCCCCGTGCCCCGATCGCCGATGATCAGCTCGCGCTGTCCGCGCCCGATCGGGATCATCGAGTCGATCGGCTTGATGCCGGTCTGCAGCGGCTCTTTCACCGGCTGCCGCTTGATGATTCCCGGTGCGATGATCTCCACCTTCCGGGTCTTGGTCGTCTGAATCGGCCCGAGACCATCCACCGGCCGGCCCAGCGCGTCCACCACTCGGCCGACCATCGCCTTCCCGACCGGCACCTCGAGCACCCGGGCGGTGCGCCGGACTTCGTCGCCCTCGCGCAGCTGGAGGTAGTCGCCGAAAATCACCGCCCCGATGTTGTCTTCTTCGAGATTGAGCGCGAGCCCGGTGATCTTCTCACCGGTCCGGGCGACGTTGAACTCCAGCATCTCCCCCGCCATGGCCGACGTCAGGCCGTAGATGCGGGCGATGCCGTCCTTCACCTCGAGCACGGTGCCCACTTCCCGCACGTCGATCGCGGCGAGGTCGGCCGCCTCGATTTCCTTCAGGAGGATGGCCTTCAGCTCGCCGGGTCGGAGGATGGTGTCGGTGGCCATGGTCGTCGGAGTTCCCTGGTTAGCTTGTGAAAAATATCACATGAAACGACCGCACCGCCACCCCCACCCGAATCTCATAACCGGCTCCTCGTTCTGCCTCGCAGAAACGCCAGCAGCACTCCCCGCGGCCCCAGTCCCCGCAGCTCGTGCGCCGACACGCCGGCCACCCGCCGTGCCGCCCCGGCGAGGTGACTGGGCGACGCGTACGCCAGGATGCGCGACACGGCGCTCACGGTGTACGCCGGATTGCCGAGCAAATCGGCCGCGCAGGCCGTGCGAATCAGGTCGATCACCCGTTTCAGATTGGGCGCTCCGCCCACGGCGAACGCACGGGACAGGTGCTCGCGCGTCACACGGAGCGCCTGGGCCAGCTCGGCGGTCTTCGTCGGTGCCGCAATGCGCCGCCACACCTCCTCCCACGCTTCGAGCTGCAGGGGATCGGTCAGACGCAACAGGCGCGGCGCATCGGCCAGGGCGCGGCGGCGCTCCGCCTGCGCGGTGCGCTGCGCCACCCACTCGCCGGCCACGGCGTGATCCACCGGCTCGACGAGCACCCCCGCGAACCCAGCGCGCCGGCACCGGGCGACCAGCGCCCCGTCTTCGGGGCGGAAGGTCGAGAGGGCGAACACCGGAATGCGGGGGAACCGCGCCGGCAAGGTCAGCCACACGCCGGGGTCGGCCTTCACGTCCACCACGACGGCGTCCACCAAACGAGCCCCGAGCACCCGCTCGACCGCTTGGGGCGTGCCGCAACAGCGTACCACTCCGAGGCGACGCGGGTAGCCGCGCTGCAACGCGCGCCGCGCCTCGCGCCGCGGGTGGCACACGGGCACGAGTGGGGTCATGCGGCGCCCCCATCGCTGCCGCCGACGGACGCCAGCGCGCGCACCATGTCGGCGGCGCGGCGCAGGACGCCACGGGCATTGTCGTAGGACACCGTCTCCAGCGCCTCCTCCAGCGGGCGCCAGGCGCACTCGCTGATGCCTTCCTCAACTTGCGGGACGGGCTCCCCGGTGCGCGACTCACAGAGATAGAAATGGCAGTACTTGTGGATCGTCTTGCCACGGAAGCGGAAGTACCAGTCGATGACGCGAATCGGGCCGTGCAGGATCAGATCCCCAAGGCCGGTCTCCTCGGCCACCTCTCGACGTGCGGCATCGGCGGGAGGCTCGCCGGTTTTCAAATGGCCTTTGGGAAATCCCCAGTTGCGGTAGGAATCGCGGATGAGCAAGTACCGCAGCTCGCCCTCCGGCCCGCGCCGGAACACGACCCCGCCGGCGCTGGTTTCCCGCTCGGCCCGCCGCTGCGTCATCCCGTCGTCCTAAAACACGCTGAAGGTGAAGTACTTCCGCGGGTTCGCCTGGATGTCGGACAACAGCTGCCGCAGCTGGATCATGGTCAGCGCCGTCTCACGGTATACCGTCGAGTCGGCCACCAAGAGTCCCAGGGTGCCGCTCTTGCCGGCGATGCGCGACATCACCGTGTCGGCCGCGACCAGCACGCGGACGAGGCTCTCCTGATTGCGCTGCGCGGCATCGAGCAGGTCGCGCACATCCTGCGACGCCGACCGCATGTCCTGGCTCGCCGCCGCCGTGTTGTTCAGAATCGTGGCCAGCTGCCCCTGGTTGGTCGCCGTGTCGACCCGGCCGAGCGTGGATTCGAGGGTCGTGGCGGCGCGGGCCATGGCATCGGAGCCGCGGCCCAGGTTCGAGCCCACGCGTCCGATCACTTCGGCCTGCTCGTTGGTGACGCGCACCAACCGGTCGGCGATCACGCCGAAATCGCGGATCGAGCGGCGCAGCTCCATCACGGCCTGCGAGTCGAACGCCGTCTGCACGCGGTTGGCGACCGCCGCGATGTCGCCCGCGATGCGGCTCGCCTGCGCGGTGAGCTGGCCGATGTCGGGCAGCGTCGCCCCCGGCCAGCGTTTCCCACCGCCGGCTCGCGCTTCGGCCAGCGCCTGGCGCACGTTGGGGTCGTGGATCGGCTGGTCGAGCGAGATCAGCGTGGCGGCCCACTCGCCGAACAGCGACGCCGATGCCGCGATCACGCCGGGTTGCTGCGGGACGGAAACACCGGCGTAGATCTTGAGGTCGGCCTCCACCCAGCTGGCGGGGGCGAGACGGATCGCTTCCACCCGGCCGACCCGGACGCCGCGCAGCACCACCGGGTTGCCGACCCCAAGGCCCCCGACCGTGCGAAACCGGGCGGTGTACACCGCCTCGCCACCGCCCAAGTGCGCGCCCGACAGCCAGAGGGCCCCGCCCACGGCCGCGGCGAAGGCGGCGATCACGACCACGCCGACGGCGAATTCATTCTCGCGCTTCACGTGGGGCGCCCCTCGATGAATTGTCGCACCACTGGATCGGTGGTCTCCCGAATCTCGGCCACGGTCCCCGCCTGCCGGACGCGTCCTTCGTACAGCATGGCGATCCGGTCCCCCACGGTATAGGCACTGCGCAAATCGTGGGTGACGACGAGGCCGGTCACTCCTAGGTGCTCGCGCGTCCGCACCATGAGCCGGTCCATGACGGCCGAGGTGACGGGGTCGAGGCCCGTCGTCGGCTCGTCGTACAGGATGTAGCGCGGCTTCAGCGCGATCGCTCGGGCGATTCCCACGCGCTTGCGCATCCCCCCCGAAAGCTCGGCCGGGTACCTGGCATCGGTCCCGGCCAAGTCCACCAGCGCGAGCGCCTCCGCGATCCGATTCGCGATCTCCTCCCGGGCCAGCCCACGCCGCTCCAGGCCCAGCGCCACATTCTCGGCGACCGTGAGCGAGTCGAACAGCGCCGCGAACTGGAACACGTAGCCGATGTCGCGCCGCAACGCGGTGAGCTCCACCCGGTCGAGCGTGGAGACCGGGCGCCCGTCAACGATCACGTCCCCCGCATCGGGGTGCAACAACCCGACGACGTGCTTCAGCGCGACACTCTTGCCCGAGCCGGAGAACCCGATGATCGCCATCGTCTCCCCGTCCCGGACGTCGAGCGTGAACCCCTGCAGCACGACGCGGTCGGCAAACGCCTTGCGCAGCTCCCGGAACTGGATCACAGCAGCACCACCGCCCAGAACGCGTCCAGCACGAGGATGAGCATCGCGGAGTACACCACCGCACGGGTGGTGCTGCGCCCCACGCCTTCCGCGCCGCCCCACGTGCCGAGCCCGAGGCGGCATCCGACCAAGGTGATGATGAATCCGAAGCTCGCGCTTTTGGCGAGGCCGAACCAGGTGTCCTTGAAGCGGTACAGCAGCTTCAGCCCCTTGACGAACTCGGCGGTGGACAGATCGAGCAGCACGAGACTGGTGAGCCAGCCGGTGAGAATCCCCGTCAGGATGCCGAGCGCCACGACCAGCGGCACCATCACGGTGCCGGCCAGCACGCGCGGGACCACGAGGTAGGCGTGCGGGTCGTAGGCCAGGGTTTCCAGGGCGTCCACCTGCTCCGTCACCCGCATCGTGCCCAGCTCCGCGGCGACGCTCGCGCCCACGCGGCCCGCCAGCGCCAGGCCGGTGAGGACGGGGCCGAGCTCGAGCATCATCGT
>JBOHSO010000132.1:0-5928 GCA_050921685.1 Gemmatimonadales bacterium | reverse complement strand
GCGCTCGACAAGAAGGACAAGGTCATCGACCTCGTCATCATCAGGCGTGCGTCCACGCTCTTGTGCGTCACCGAAAAGGGCATGGGCAAGCGCTCGGAGCTGGACGAATACCGCGTCCAGCACCGCGGTGGACGGGGCATCATCACGCTGAAGCGCAACGCGAAGACGGGCGACATCGTCGCGCTCAAAGAGGTCCTGCCCGACGACGAGCTGATGATGATCACCAAGAAGGGGATCGTCATCCGGGTTCCCGTTGAGGGCATCCGGATCACCGGGCGCAACACCCAGGGCGTGAAGGTCATGAACCTCACGCCCGGCGACCTGGTGGTGGACGTCGCGCGCATCGTGAAGGAAGAGGAGGAAGACGCCACCGACGAGGAAGGCGACGAGGAAACCCCGCCGCGCGCAGCGCCGCAGCGCGGGAAGGCCCGGCCCCAGGCCGTTCCGGCGTCCCGGGGCAAGCCCGCCAAGCGCAAGTGACGTGATCCCTGACCGCGAGCTGCTGGACGCGGCGGCGGCGCTGCGCGGCGTGGCCACGCGGACGCCGCTCGTGCGAAATGAGCCGATGGACGTCTGGCTGAAGCTCGAGAGCCGGCAACCGGTCGGCGCGTTCAAGGTGCGTGGAGCCTACAACGCGATCCGGAAGCTTCCCGACTCCGTGCGTCAGCACGGGGTCATCACCTTCTCCTCGGGGAACCACGGCCAGGCGGTGGCGTTCGCCGCCCAGCGCTTCGGCGTGCGCGCCGTCATCGTGATGCCCGAGACGGCGCCGGCGGTGAAGCTGGAAGGGGTGAAGCGCTGGGGTGGCGAAGTCGTGTTGGCCGGGCGAACGTCGGAGGATCGGCGTCTGGCGGCCGAAGCGATCGCGGCGCGAGACGGCCTCGCCGTCATCCCCCCCTTCGATCATCCGGACGTCGTGGCCGGGCAGGCGACGGTCGGGCTCGAAATCGCCGAGGATCTCCCCGATGTCGCGACGGTGGTGGTGCCCGTGGGCGGCGGCGGGCTGATCTCGGGGGTGGTGCTCGGGCTCGCGGCGGCCGGTAGTCGGGCGCGGGTGGTAGGGGTGGAGCCCGCCGGGGCGCCGAAACTCACCCGTTCCCTCACCGCGGGTCACCCCGTCACGCTCGAGCGGACGGCCAGTATCGCCGACGGGCTCATCACCCTCACCGTGGGCGGGATTCCCTTCGAGGTCCTGCAACAGCATCGGGAGAGGCTAGCGGGAGTCGTCACCGTGACCGATGATTCGATTCGCGAAGCGGTGTACTTTCTGCACCGCCATAGCCATCTGGCGGTCGAGCCGTCGGGCGCGGCCACGACCGCGGCGCTGCGAGCGGGGCTGCTCGAGCAATACCGGCGACCCCCGGTGGTGCTGATCGTGAGTGGGGGGAACGTGGAACCCGCATTGCTGGAGGACCGCCGCCGTCCATGACCGCGACGCCGACCGCGGGCACCAAGATCCTGCTCGCCGACGACGACGAGTCGCTCACCCGTACGCTGAGCTACATCTTCAAGGAGCGCGGCTACGAGGTGATCGTGAGTCACGGCGGGGAGAACCTCCTGGCCCTCGTGGCCGAGGAGAAGCCGCAGCTGCTGCTCCTCGACATCATGATGCCCAAGGTGGATGGCCTGGCGCTGTTGGGCCGGCTGAAGGACGATGACCGGTTCCGCGATCTGCCGGTCCTGATGCTCTCCTCGATGCCCCCCGAAGAAGCGGCCGTGAAGTCACTCGGTTTGGGGGCAGCCGATTTCATCGCCAAGCCGTTCAAGGTCAAAGAGCTGTTCGCCCGCGTCGAAGCGCATCTGCGCGTGGGCCAGGCGCTGGCGCAGGCGCGCGAGGAGGCCAAGAGTCGGGCGGCGATGGTGGACATCCTGCACGAGGTCACCGACTCGCTCAAGCCGGACGAGATCTACCACATCCTCGCGCGGCGCGTCGCCCGCGTGCTCAACATCTCGAAGTGCTCCATGGTGCTGGCCACGCCCGGCGACAAGACCGGCGTCGTCGTCGCGGCGTTCGAGAACCCGATGCTGCGCAACCTGGAGATCGAGCTGGCCCGCTACCCCGAGATCGCGCGGGCGCTCGACACGGGACACCGCGTGCTGGTCACCGATGTCGCCACCGACCCCTTGTACGAAGCGGAGCGGCGCCGGTGGCAGGCGGAGGGCGTCACGGTGTCGACTCGCTCGGCCGTCGCGGTCCCCTTCCACATGAAGGACCGCCAGCTGGGGGTCTTCTTCCTGCGCACGACGGGCCAGAATGCGCCGTTGAGCCCGGCTGATGCGCAGTTCGCCGAGGCGGTCATCAAAACGGCGGTCGCCGCGATCGAGAAGGCGTACGATTTCGAGACCGCCGTGCTGGATCGCCGCCGCTTCGAGCAGCTGGCCGCGACCGACGCCCTGACCGGCATGCTCAACCGGCGAGCGCTGGCGGAGGCCCTTGCCGCGGAGCTCGATCGGGCACGGCGCTACAATCTGTATCTCAGCATCCTGCTCGCCGACCTCGACCGGTTCAAGCAGGTGAACGACCTGCGCGGGCATCTGGCGGGGGACGCGGTGTTGCGACAAGTTGGTGAGTTACTGCGCCGCGAGGCCCGCTCGGTGGACCTCATCGCGCGCTACGGCGGCGAGGAGTTCGTGGTAGTGATGCCGGAAACGACGCTGCACGGCGCCGGGGTATTCGCCGAACGACTGCGCCGCCGAGTCGAGGGCCGGGACTTCGCCGAAGCCGGCGAGGAGCCGCTACACCTGACGATCAGCATCGGGCTCGCCAGCTTTCCGAACGAGCGCGTCACCAGTGCCGACAGCTTCATCGAGCTCGCGGACCAGGCCCTGTACCGCGCCAAGCACGAGGGCCGCAACTTGGTACGGGAATGAGTCAGCGCCGCTGCCCGAAGTGCAAGACGGTGTACGCCGATTCCGCCCGCTTCTGCCCGAAAGACGGGTCGATGCTGGTGGATGTGCAGGGCGCTCCGCCGCCCCCCGCCGCCCCCCCGAAGACACCGGCCGGGGGGAGCGCGACGGCGGTGCGCACGCCCCCCGCCAAGCCGCAGCCGAGCCTGGAGCGCGCCTCCTCGCTCTCCAACCAGATGCTCGACGCGCGCTACCAGGTGATGAAGAAGCTTGGCGAGGGCGGCATGTCCTACGTCTACCTCGCCAAGGAGATCTCGACTGGCCAGGAAGTCGCGATCAAGGTCCTGTCGCCCAAGCTGGCGAGCGACAAGAGCTCGGTGGAGCGGTTACGGCGGGAAGCGGGGCTCGCGATGCGGCTGGACCATCCGAACGTGTGCCGGATCCTGCGGTTGGGCGAATCCGAGGATGGGTTGATTTACCTGGTGATGCCCTTCCTGCACGGCGAACTGCTCTCCGACCGCGAGGTGAAGGGCGGCCCGATGGACGTCGCCGCCGGCCTGTCCATCCTGCGCCAGGTGTGCGCCGGTCTGCAGCATGCGCACGAGCTCCAGATCGTCCACCGGGACCTGAAGCCAGAGAACATCATGCTGGTCCCCAACGACGACGGCAGCGACCGGGCAGTGGTCATGGATTTCGGGCTCGCCAAAGAGCGGCGCGCCGACCCATCGATTGCCAAGCTCACCGCCACCGGGATCATCTTGGGCACCCCGGAGTTCATGAGCCCGGAGCAGATCCGCGGTAAGGCGCTGGACGCCCGCTCCGACGTGTATGCGCTCGGCATCGTGGCGTTCGAGATGTTCACCGGGAAGCTGCCGTTCCAGGGCCGCAATGCCCAGGAAATGATGATCGCCCGGTTGCGCGGCAACCCCATGCCGATCCGCTCGGTTCGCCCCGACCTGCCGGCCAGCCTCGAAAAGGCGATCGGCAAGGCGCTGGAAAACAGCCCGGAGAACCGCTTCGTGACGACGCTGGAGTTTTCCAACGCCCTCATGGAAGGCGACAGCGGCGGAGGAAGCGGCACCGGGGGCGGCCTGTTCGGGAAGCTCAGGGAAAAGCTGAAATGACGAACGGCGTCGTCCTCCTGATAGCGACCGTGGCGATCCCACTGGATGCGACGGTGATCGATCTCTCCGCCTTCACCGTGCTCCCCGGATTCATCGGCGCCCACGTCCACCTCGCCGGCTCCACCATCGGCGACGGCGACTGGCAGCACAGCGACCTGACGGAATCGCTCGCGGGGGGCGTACAGATCGCGCTCGGCAGCGACGCCGGCGTACCCCACGGACGTAACGGCCATGAATTCACCCTCATGGCCCGCGCCGGCATGCCCCCGATGCGGGCGATTCAGGCCGGCGCGCTCTCGGGGGCGACGCTGTTGGGCCGCGAGGCCGACCTCGGGAGCCTCGTCCCCGGCCGGCTCGCCGACATCGTCGCGGTCCGGGGCGACCCGCTGCAGGACATCACGGCGCTGGAGCAGGTCAGCTTCGTGATGAAAGGCGGGACGGTGTTCAAGCGTGACGGGCAGGTAGTGGGGCGGAGCGCAGCCGGCGTGCCGTGACGTGCTGATCGGGACCCATCCCCGGGTCACAGGTCCTCTATTGCTGTGCCAGATGCTCCAGCTGCGTCCGAACGGCGGTGATGGTGTGCGCCGGGTCTTGGCTGTGGTTCAAGTGCGCCGCAAGTAAGTCCTCGGCGGACGAACCAGCGAGGAAGGCCTTGGTCTGCGCGGCCACGTAGAGCCGCAGCTCTAGCGGCGCTGCGGCCACCTCGTCGACTATCACTGGTCGTGAAGCGAGTAGGGCCAGAATGTCTTCGAGATCGTGACTGCCGAGCGGATCATCCGCGCCCCGGTCGTGGTGCGCAGCCCACTTGAGCGCCAGGAACGCTGGGGCGCTGGCGTGGCGGATCGTGATCCCCGGGTCGATCGTCGCCGTTGCCGCCGTATCGATGGCTGCCTGGTCCCAGGGACTCCCACTTGCGCCCAGGTGCTGCCCCGCTGGAACGAGGTCGAACGGGATACCCTCCGGGCTTCTCCAGCGGTGCGCGTGCCGAGTGTCGGCCAGATCCTGCCGAAACCCCGCGGTGATGAGCGACTCCTCCACCGCGTGCGCGTCGGCATACGATGTCGTGGCCAACACGGCATCCACGTCCGACGTGTCGCGGGTGCGGGGGAATGGGGCCGCTACCTGCAGCCGCGGGGCGATCGCCCCGCCGATGAATACTACTCGGCCACGTAGCGGGCCGAGCGCGCGCGCGACGTGGACGAGAGCGGTGAGAGCGGGATGCGCGCCGCTCAGGCCCGCCTCGCCGGGTTCAGTCGCCGCTCGAGTAGCTCCATGGCCAGCTTGCGTTCGCGCGCGCGCCCAACCCGAAGCGCATCCGCCAGGGTGAGCAGCTCGTACACGCGCGGAGACCGTGCAGGCAGCCTGAGCGCTTGTGGATAGAGCGGGACGATCTCGGCCCCCGTCGCCGGACCCTCAGCGTGCGGCCAAACGATCGCATCCTCGGCCCGAATGTGTTCGGCCAGCGGCGGCCCGGAGTGGGATGTGGGAACGCCCCGGACCACGGCCCCCGGTCGGGCCGGGAAGACGTAGCGTAGGCCGTGCCCGAGGAAGTCACGCAGGGCCAGCCAGTTCACCGTCCGGCTTTCGGGACGAAGCAGACCGGCATGCTGAAGCCGTTGGACGGACTTGTGAGCCGTACTCGGGCTGATCCCGAGGTCGTCGCTGATGCGCTGGTAGCTCGCCTCCGGCGCATCGGCCAGCCGCAAGGCGACCGGGACATCGACCGGGTTCAGAGGCAACATCTTGTCGAGCATAGGCTGGTCCGTATTCGCTATTCGCGAATATAGTATATCTCACAATGCGCAAACATGCAACACGTGCCTGGATCGCGCGCTCGAGGAGGCGGCGCAGCAGGAGGGAAGCGCGCAGCCGCACCTGCTTTCTATCGGCGAGCGTGCCACGGCCGTGCTCGAAGCGCTTGAACAGCGCCGTGCCTCGACGGAGGATGCCCTCACAC
>JBOHSO010000131.1:0-6735 GCA_050921685.1 Gemmatimonadales bacterium | reverse complement strand
GTCTGGACCCGCACGGCGTTCGATCGCCGCACCCTCCTGCGGGCCTCGCTCCCCGCGACGATCCTCCGCGAGGGACGCCTGCTGCATGTCGCTTGATCCGGTGCGGGTCGAGGACTCTCGCGCCTGGTTGGCGAAAGCCGACCTCGACCTGCGCAGCGCCCGGGTGGATATCGCGGCCGAGCCGCCGATCCTTGGCGATGCCCTGTTCCACTGTCAACAGGCGGTCGAGAAGGGTCTCAAGGCATTCCTCACGTGGCATGATCAGCCGTTTCGCAAGATCCACGACCGGGTCGAGCTCGGTGGGCAGTGCGCGTCGCTTGACCAGTCGCTCGAAGCCGTCGTGCGGCCAGCGGTTCGACTCACCGAGTACGCCTGGAGATTCCGCTACCCCGGCGATGTCCCCGAGCCTGCCCGCGCCGAGGTCGATGCGGCACTTGCCCTAGTCGGCGCGGTCCTAGCCGCGGTCGAGCAGCGCCTGCCCATGGAGGCACGACCCCGCCAGTAGTCTCTCCCACGCAAACCACCGCAGCTTACGCGCGAAGCCGCCTACGGCGTCGCGATGCGAAGGCCTCGGTGTAAGTGTTTCGCCTACAGGAACCGACGGGCGCAACCGGTAGCCGTTTCTGGATTTGAGGATTGGTTGACATGTTACGAGCAGTATCTCTACTCCGAATGTCAGTTGACCCAAAGCACTGTGCGCGTGCTTGACGCGCGGTTGAGGAGGCGTACGTCACCGCGATTTCGCGGTGGCAGCCGGTAGGCTTGACCCTTGCTACCACCTGCGCGCACGTTCGCCCAGTCCGCTGCGTCCTCCAGAATGCCGCCCGGACGGTAGGTGCACCACCCAAACGACGTTGCCCGGAACGAGGAGGCAGCCTCCAGGCGGGGCACTGCTCGGCCGCTGACCGAGGTGGCGGCCGCCGCGTTGGCACTCGATCCGGTGGCGTTGTCCAGCGCCATGGTGGAAGCGCTGCGACGCGCCAAGGTATACGCCCCGGCATCCACTCCCATCGTCCTCGTTGGTGCGACCGGCACCGGCAAGACGTTCTTCGCCGATTTCATCCACCGGTTGAGCAAACGCCCCGACGGTTTCCGCGGGTTCAGTGTGGGGACGGCTGCCCCGCTGCTGGTGCTCGACGACCTATTCGGCCACGTGGAGGGCGCCTACACCGATGCCCGCCGCCCTCGGGTGGGATGGTTCGCGACGGTGGGGAGGGGAACCCTGTTGCTCGACGATTTCCAGAACCTGGCTCGCGGAGCGCAGAAGCAGCTGCTGCAGGTGCTCGACCACCGCACCTACAGCCCCATCGGCTCGAGCCGCGAGGTGCCGGTCGAATGCCGCGTAATCATCGCGATGAACGAGCCTCCCGACGCGCTGGTTGAGCGGGGGCGGCTGCTCCCCGATCTCCGGCACCGGCTCGGGTATTGCGAGATCCGGTTCGCCGGGTTGGCCGAGCGGCGCGGGGAGATCGCGACCCTCGCGGCGCGGTTTCTGGCCGAATGCCGCGGCCGTACGGGCGTGGACGGGCCGGCGCGGATCGCGCCGGAAGCGGTGACGCTGCTCGAGGGTGCGCCCTGGCCGGGAAACCTGCGGCAGCTGCAAGGAGAACTGGTGCTCGCCTACCTCGAGGCGCGCGCGGATGGGGCGGCCGAGATTCAGGCGCGGCATCTTCACGAGCGCGTTCGCACCGTCGTGCCCTACAAACGACGCGGAGACCCCGAGGAGAACTGGCGCGCGATCTCCCGCGCCCTGGCGCACACCGGCGGCCGCGTCGATGAGGCGGCCCGACTCCTCGGGGTGAGCCGCGCCACGATCTTCAACGCGCGGGCCCGGGTCGAGCGCCTGAAGCGCGCGACGCCGGAAACGGAGCCGGCCGCTGAGTAGCGCAGTCTAAGCGGTCTAAGATCGGTCGTTCATCCTAGACTCCGTTCTTTCGGCTGCGTCCTCCAATCCAGAGTCAAATCCCTCGCCGCTGACAAGTTAGAGCACGAGCCGTGGCGCCGCCGCGCCTGGCATGCCCCCTGCCTAGGGGCAGCTACATCCTTCACTCGAGCGCTCGGATGCGTGCCCTACGTTATGTCGGTTGCCTGGCGGTCGTCCTCACCGGCATGCTCATCGATGCCACTTGGCTTGCCGCTCAGAAGCCACCACCCCAACCCGATGCCCAAACCTGCGGCCAACCAGGGAACCCGTGCCTCCCCCGCGCGTCGATCTCGAACAGCACGTTCGTTCCGGTGACGCGCCCGCCGGAAAGCGGGCCTTTCACCTATAAGTTCACCGTCACGAACGTCGGCCAAGACGCCGGGACATTCGAGCCGGCGTGCACCACGGGCACGCAACTGTCCTGCACGCACACCCCGGACATTTTCGACCTCGCCGAGGCGGCGAGCCAGGTCGTGACGGTGTCGTACACCACGAAGGGGTTGGGACGGTTCACGCACAAACACCTCGTCACGGCGTTCGGTGAATCGGGACAGGGGAAGAGCGACTCGCTCAGCGTAGGCCTGATCACGGTGAGCGGCGTGCCGATCGCCATGCATCTCTACCCTCTCGATTCAGCGGATTACGTCGGGTCGGACACGATGCAGGCGACCTTCTGGCACCCGAGCGGCGTCGTCTCGACCTCGTTCCGGCTGCTCATCGACGGGAAAGACAGCACCAATCGCTCGACTGTCACGAGCAACGGGTTAAAGGCGCCGGGGACCGGCCAGGCAGCGCTGGGGCTGAGCGTCGGCTACCACACCTTCGGCACCTACGCCTGTGCGGTGAACGGCCGGTGCGACTCCCTGTCCACCACGTTCAACGAGATCATCAACCTCGCCGGCTCGGTGCTGGATGACTCGCTGGGTATCGGGGAGGGAGCCGGCCTCGAGGGGCTCCTCCCGGGCGCCCTGCCGTTGCCCGTGGACTCATTGCGGGGCTGCCCGGTCAGTTTCGACGGGCCGGAGATTCGCCTCAACAATCCGTACTCCTACGTCACGCAACCCGCGAATCCGGCGGCGGGCTTGCCGGCGGGCTACATCTTCAGGGCGTCGGCGCTGTACACCTCGACGCTCACCATCTCCACCACGACGCACGATTGGGTCGCGGCCGACAACGTCAACTGCTCCAATAGCAGCCCGCAGCGCGCGTATACGTATACCTACCTCACCGCCCTCCAGTACGACTGGAGCTATTGGCGCCACGCCAGCACGACCGACCCACTGTGGAGTTCCTATCCCTACGGTGACCTGGGAGGCGGCGGGGGAGGGGGAGGGGGAGGCGGAGCCGCTCCGGTGCTCGCGCCAGTATCGGGGGATGTGGCCGCCGCTGCCCCCGCTGCCTTGGCGGGTGGGCAAGGCATGGCTCCCCCGGGGCCTGGGCCGCTGGCGGTCGGCGCCGGGGCGATCAACCCCGACAGCTACAAGATCTGGCTCAATGGCACGTTGATCGTGAACAACGGCCAGCCGGTGGCCGGGATGGGGGTGACCAAAGTCAACGCCGACGCCATCGGCGCGAAGTACACCATGGCGATGACCAGCACCCTGATCCACAAGTACAACCCGTCCAACCCCCCGAGCGACAACGGCGGCTGGAACGAGTTGATCGCGAGCGTCGCCGACTCGACCAACCACCGTAGCTACGTGCGCTCCCGGTTCGCCGTCGGCGCCTCGAACGGGGTGGCCGCCTTGGCCCTCGCCCCGCTGCGCGACTTCTCGCATGTGGACCAGGGCGAGTGCGCCGCGTTCGCGGCATTTCAGTGCGGCGGCATCATGTTGACGCAGGCGATCCCGGGGTTCGTCACCCGCGACAAAGACCGCAGCCTGCATCTCGTCTATCGGTCGGCGTCGCAACGCGCCGCGGCGATCCTGCCGGTGGACGTGCAGATCGCCCGTGCGCAGGCGGCCCCCGATTCGCTGCGTGCCTGGGCCACCGTAGCCGGGGTCACGGTCAGCGACACCACCCGCTATTACGGCGCCAAGAAGCCGGCGGCGGTCACGGACGCGGATACGCTGTGGGAAGACGCCGCGGTCGAGCATCGCGTGATCGGGACGGCGGTCAAGGCGCCGGCCAGCGGCAACGTGTTCATCCGTCCAGTCACCGTGAAGGTCCGCAGCTTCTACCCGGGCAGCGTGATGCGCGAGGACACCCTCGCCACCACCGACGTCGTGCAGCTCTACCTCTCCGATTCGACCATGACCCGATTCGGTCCCGGATGGCAGCTGGCCGAGCTGAGCCGACTCATCTTCGGGCAGATGTTTAAGGGCGCGCCAGCGGCGATCTGGCTGTCAGGAGACGGCTCGTTCTCGATTTTCCGCCAGCCAGTGGCCAATGGCCCGTGGGTGACGCCTCTCGGGGAGACCGCGCATCTCGTGGATCTGGGCGCGAGCGTGAACTGGACCCAAGGCGCGAAGTACGTCCTCTATCTCGATAACGGGGCGAGCATCGGATACCGCCCGAGCGGCCTGCAGGTTTGGACCGCGGATCTCCTGGCCAACCGGACGCTGTTCGGCTGGGGCGGCGGTAGCGACAGCACCCGCCTGCTCACGATTACCGACCCGAGCGGGACCAAGTGGGAGTTCACCTATACCGGGACAGTGGTCACGGGGCTCGCGATCCGCGGCACCGGCGGCGTGCTGCGCACCATGGCGACGTTGTCCTACGATGCGAGCAACCGTCTGAACCGGGTGATGATCCCGCGCACGACCGCGCCCGCGCAGACCGACACCACGACGTTTGCCTACGCGAGCGGTGCCCCGGGAGCGTACGTGCAGACCGTCACCGACCCCCGGTCCACGACTTCAGAGCCGATTCAGGCGAGTTTCGGGTACGAGACGCTGTACTACACGCCGGTCACCACGACGCGCCCGTCGGACCACTACGGCCCGGGTGTCTCCGACTACCGCGACCCGTTGCGGCGCGCGATGCCGCGAGCCTCCCGCGGGCTGGGGACGTTCCCGGCCGAGCGGCTGATCTTCTTCAACTGGTTCAAGGGCACCCTTGTGGACTTCGCCCGCCGGCCGACGGATTTCCAGGTGGATCGGTTCGGCGGCCCGGTCTACGTGAATCGGATCGCCCCGCCCGCGATCATGACCCAGAACTTCCTGGTGATCGACTACGGCGGTGACTTCGTGCGCCGCATCGCCCGCGACTCGGTTGGTCGCGTCACCAAGATCGTCGCCTCGGCCGACCGCGTGGACATCAGCGATTCGGTGCTATACCAGTATGATGCGCTAGGCCGGGTTACCAAGCTGATCCGCAACACGCTGCAGTGGCCGGTCACGACGTTCACGCTGGACACGGTGAGCTACGTCTATGACTCGCTCACCGTCGACCCGACCGGCGCCCCCGGCAAGGCGTGGTGCTCGCGGCTCCGGACCATGACCGACGTGTCAGGCAGCGTGTCCAAGGTGCTGTACGATACGACGAACGCGATCAAGGCAGGCCGCTGCCTGCCGCGTCATGCCATCGGCATCGCGAGCGACACGTCGATCTTCACGTACTCGCTCGGAGCCGGCACGGCGCCGGGCGTGCGGCCGGTGAGCGTCCGCGACCCGAACGGGATCGTGGACTCGGTGCAATACGACGCGGCTACGTGGAACAGCCTGGTGAGCATCCGCAAGGCGGACACCGCGACCTCCCGGGCATTTTACAACGCGTTCGGCTGGCCCGACTCGACCAAGGACGCCACCGGAGTGCGCACCGACCTGCGCTACGACCTCTCGGGCCGTATAGTAAGGTCGCGCACGGGGAACGGCACGACGACGCCCACGGCCGCGTCGTTCTTCAATCGTGGCGGGCTGGTCGACAGCACGCAGGTGTATTACTCGACCACGGTCGATGCGTCACCCAGCGGAACAATCCAGACGACGAGGAACTACTTCGACCGCCTCGGGAACGTCGATTCCACGCTGACGCCGGGAACCGCGTCCACGCGCCGCAACCACCATTTCCTGCGCGACCGCTACGGGATCCCGTTCTGGGACTTCGGCGGCAACGGCACCTACCTGGGCCGGGTGCTCGACTGGCAGGGGCGGCCCACGAGCATCGCGCTCTCCCAGGTGCATCCCAGCTATTCGGTTGACGGCCAGCCGTTCGCGGATGCGAACACGAACTCCGCCTACTTGAGCTTCGGCCTCACGGTCGGGCCGTCGCTGTCGGGCGGCCAGGGCTTTTGGCTCGACTACGACAACAAAGGCCGGGTGATCTACGAGCGGGGCCAGCAGGTGGCGTGGACGGTGAGCCCGTTCTACGAGCGCTGGCGCACGTTCAGCCGGGTGGGGGCGGTGATCCAGGAGCGGCTCACCTACGGCGACGGCCTCACGGTAGTCCGCAAGTTCGAGTACAACCGTCGTGGGCAGCGCACCTACCAGCGCGACTCGCTGGTAGTCGCCCCCAACAAAGGGACCTGGGCGGCCGCGTCGGACCGAATCGGCGCGACCGGATACATCTACAACAGCGTCACCGCTCGTTTGGACTCTCTCGTGGACACGAGCGGCACCGCCCGGGTGGGCCGGGTGCGCTGGCTGTACGACCGCGGCGGGCGGGACACGTTGCGCGCGACCTCGATCGCCACCATGACCGGCGAGATTGTTGCAATTACCCGCTACGACGCCGCCGGCCGGGTGAGCTTCCGACAGGCGTACAAATCGCTCGCGCCCAACGCGGCGACCTGGTACCAGTTCTCCACGCCGAGCTACAGCAAGATCGATGAGCTGCGCAGCTTCGCCGCGCTCGAGCCGAACGGGACGGCC